>JBAUMB010000054.1:0-4306 GCA_049578465.1 Anaerolineales bacterium | reverse complement strand
CCGTCTTGAAATCCTTGACAATCCGGTCGCGCTCAGCAGATGTCGCATCAATGGGAACCAAATCGTTGTCGTGGAAATTAACACCATAAGCGCCAACTTCAGCAAGCAAGTGTACCAGTTCTACGGGTGACTTGGTTTCGCGGACTGGACCGCCAAACGGATCGCGGCCAATGTTCCCAACAGTCCATAAGCCAAATGTAAATTTGTGCTCAGGTTTGGGTTCATAGGTAGTAGTCATATTTATTTATCCTTTTATTTAGAAAGAGATTCGCTGATGATATTGAAGAACATGAATCATCTTGATTTAGGTTCACATATTTTGCGTATTCGCCAGGTAGACTATCACCCACAGTTTACCGATGTTGCTTGAAGTAAAAGTCAGCGTAGACTGCCACAATCAGGATAATCGCCTTCACAACATATTGCCAGGCCGGCTGTACATTCATCATTTGAAGCCCAGTGGTAAGGCTGGCAAGAACCAGCGCGCCGATGAGAGCGCCATGAATTGTGCCAACCCCACCCAAGGGAGAAGTGCCGCCCAAAATGGCGGCAGCAATGGCGTCCAATTCGTACCCTGTGCCAGCGGCAATGGTTCCATAGCCGACATAAGAGGCTAACACGATGCCAGCTACACCGCACAGGAGACCCATCAGCACGAAAACCCGAAATACTATACCTTTAATGTCAACTCCAGAGAGGCGGGCAGCTTCCCTATTGCCGCCTATGGCATAGGTATATCGGCCGAAGCGTGTATTATTCGCCGCATAAGCCATGAGCACAGCCACCACCGCAAGTAATAATACGGGTACAGGGATGCCCTTGTAATTATTGACGCTATAGATATAGGCCAGGATCAACAATGCCACGATGCCCACTGTAAGCAAATCAAGATAGAGCGGACGAGGCATAAAACCATATTTCTGCTTGCTGCGCCGGCCGCTAAACATGTTCCATAAAAGCAACGCTACAATTACGGCAAATATCACCCAACCCCACACAGGAGGAATATAACCTTGGGCAATATCAGAAAACACTGGTTGATTCGCTGCGATGGTTTTTCCTTGTGTGACCAGCAGGAGGAGACCATTGAAAAACCACAAACCACCCAGAGTCACAATGAAAGCGGGCAGGCCCAAATAGGCAATGATATAGCCTTGGACTACGCCAGCTAACAGGCCAACCAGCAGGCCGCAGATGATCGAAAGAATGGCTGGCAGAACCACTTGGCCAGGAAGAATCTGGGCCCAGACATAGTATTGCAGATATGCTGCAACTACCGATACAAAACCTGCTAGTTTACCCACCGACAGGTCAATGCTTCCTGTAACGATCACCAGCACCATGCCAATGGCTAGGAAGGAAGTGACGGTCATTTGGCGGAAGAGGTTCGATATATTCTGGGGATCCATGTAAAGGCCATGGGTTGTGACGGTAAAGATGCCCCAAATAACGAGAACCACAAAGAGAAGAATAAAAGATTGGATATTACGTCTTATGCTTTGAAAGAACCTGGTGGACAACGATTCTGTCTTCGTGTTAGCAGTAGTAGATATGCTCACAGGATACCTCACTTTTTTTATTGGTTTTCAGGCAACTGCCACGCCAGTGGCTAATGCCATTACGCGTTCCTTATCGGCCTCGGCGACAGGCATAGTGACAGTTGAGTGGCCTCGGCACATCACCATAACGCGATCGCTCATTCCAAGCACTTCTTCCAGATCACTTGAGATCATAACAATAGCTACGCCTTTCTCAGCCAGTTCATTCATCAGCTTGTAGATCTCGAATTTTGCCCCAACGTCAATGCCGCGGGTCGGATCGTCCATGATCAGAACTTCTGGTTTTGACATCAGCCATTTTGAAATGACCACTTTCTGTTGATTGCCGCCCGATAAGGTTTCAACCAACACGTCCAGGTTTGGAGCCTTGATGGTCAGGCTTTTGGCTTGTTGCATGCTGGCTTGCAGTTCTGCATTGGAGTTAATGCGGAAAAAACTTGAGAATTGATTCAAGTTGGCAAGAGAAATGTTCCTAAGAATGGTTTGGATCAATACCAGTCCCATCTTTTTGCGGTCCTCTGGGACCAGACTCAAACCTGCATTGATTGCTTCACGCGCACTTTTCGGCTCAATCTCCCGCCCATTAATCCAAATTTTACCCTTGGTGATTTTTCCATACTCACCAAACAGCGTTGTTACCAACTCGGTTCGACCCGAACCCATCAAGCCAGCAATCCCAAGAATTTCACCCTTGCGGACATCGAAGCTTACTTCATTCAAGACTTTTCGATTGGGATCGTTGGGATCAGCAGCTTCAAGGCCCTCTACCTCAAATACCACCTCGCCAGGCTTGCGCTTTCCCTTTGGGAAACGCTCTTTCATCTCGCGACCAACCATATACTTAACTAGATTGTTCTGGGTCAAATCCTTTGTCGGTTGAGTGGTGATAATCTTACCATCTCGCATGACCGTCACTCTGTCTGTGATGAGGAAGAATTCCTCCAGCCGATGAGAAATATAAATACAGGTAATTCCGTGTTCTTTAAGCCCTCTCAGGATTTCCACCAATTTTTCGACTTCCTCTTTACTGAGAGCACTGGTAGGCTCATCTAGGATCAAGATCTTAGCGTTCTCAGAGAGTGCTTTGGCGATCTCGACCATCTGCATTTTCCCCACCCCCAAATTATTAACTACTGCCCGCGGATCAACATCCAATTGATACTTCGTCAGGATCGACTGAGTATCAGCGTAAACCTTATCCCAGACGATTCCTCCATATTCCACTGGCTCCTTACCCAAGAAAACGTTTTCGCCGACTGTTCTAGTTGGAACTAGGGTTAATTCTTGATAAACAATGGCAATTCCCTTATCCACTGCTTCTCGAATGGAACTTTGACCCAATTTCAATTCTTGTCCATCATAAATTACTTTACCCTCATAGGTCCCGTAAGGATAAACGCCTGAAAGAACTTTCATCAACGTTGATTTACCCGCCCCATTTTCCCCACAGATGCCGTGAATTTCTCCACGGCGCACATCGAATGAAACATCATTCAATGCCACTACACCTGGAAACTGTTTAGTTACATGCTCAAAGTCAAGGATAATATCATTATCCACTGCAAACTCCTTCCGTAAAAGAGAGCTTTCGAAAAGGATGTTTTATCACACAAGGATTCCGCTCCCCCACATTATCATGGGGGAGCGGGCAATAAAAGGGGAAGAACGCGCTCTTAAGGTGAGGGTACCAGTGTAGGAGGAAGTTGATTTGCAGGGACGTTTTTATAAACATCCTCATAAGTCTGGAAACCACTCTTGACGACCACGTCATAGACATTGGCTTGGGTAACTTCAACAACCGGCAGGAAGTTCGCCATGATATTGCCAGTCTTGGTCTTATCATTGGTCAATGCGGCCAAGGTGAATTGAGTCAAACCAGTGGGAGTCTGGCCTTTAACCAAGGCTTCGATCATCTGCACTGCTTGAGGTGCCAGCAGGCGGGTGTCTTTGAAAACGGTCACAGTCTGATTGCCTAAGACGATCTGGTTACAGCCAGCCGCCGTGGCATCTTGACCCGAGATCGGCACCTTGCCAGCCAATCCCTGAGCCTGCAATGCCTGTATTTCACCATCCGCTGTGCCGTCATTCGAGGCCACAACCGCGTCGATCTTGTTCTGCTGAGCAGTGAGGATATTTTCCATCATTGATTCAGCCTTGGCAGGATCCCAGTTGTCGACCCACTGGTCAGCCACGATCTTGATCACGCCGGAGGTGATGAAGGGCTGGAGGACTTCCATCTGGCCCTGTCGAACTAAGACAGCATTGTTATCGGTAGGAGAACCGCCAGAAAGTACTACTTTCGCCGGGTTGGATGTTGTCCACGTAGTGCTGGTCTGGGGATTGCCATTCGCATCTTCCAAACCGAGGGCTTTCACAACACCATCAGCCTCTGCCTTGCCAACCGCGACGTTATCGAACGACAAATACGCCGAAATCTTACTGGTCTTGATCAGGCGGTCATAGGCGATCACAGGCACGCCCGCGGCAACAGCAGCTTCTACAGGCGTGACTGCTGCATCGCCATCTTCGGCGATGACGATCAAGCCCTTTACGCCTTCGGCTACCATGTTGTCGATTTGGTCGCTTTGCAGCTTGACATCATGATCGGCTTCTTGTGAAATCACTTCGTAGCCGTCCTTTTGAAGCAGCTCGGTCATCTGGGCATTTTCAACGGGCCAGCGCTCGGTTGCAAAGTCGGAGAAGGAAAGACCAATTTTGATCTTGCCGCTGGTAGAGGCGGCCGGTGC
>JBAUMB010000053.1:0-19875 GCA_049578465.1 Anaerolineales bacterium | reverse complement strand
GGTTCCTGTTGCACAATACCAATCTGCTTGCGAAGATATTCACGCGGATAATCTTTCAACTCAACGCCATCCAGCAGAATATGTCCGCCGGTGTAATCATGGAAGCGCGGCAACAAATTGACTAATGAAGTTTTTCCTGAACCAGTCGAACCGAGCAGAGCGATAGATTGTCCGGGCTTGATATGAAATGAGATGTTTTTCAATGCATCCATTTTTCCGTCTTCGTACATGAAGGACACATTATCGAAGACAATATCGCCTCGTACTGGACCTTCGGGCTGGACGCGGCCTTCGGTAAGCGGTTCGCGCGTCTGTTTGACAATCTCCATCAGCCGGCCATATGAAACCATGCCAGTTGAGGCTTGGACGATCGTGCGTCCCAAGTTGCGGATCGGCCAGATCAGCCAGACCACTAAACCAACATACACCAGATAATCTCCAATCGTGATCTGACCTCGAATTGCCATCATAGATGCGAAGACAAATCCGAAAAGCATTTGAAAGCCGAGCACTACATCGGAAAGCGGCCAGAAGAGCGATTGCATGATCAACAGCAGGCGTCCCTTCAGATATTTAGCCCAGTTATCCTTTTCAAATTTCCCTTTTTCGTACTCCTGGCGCGCAAAGGCTTTGACCACGCGTACGCCGGTCAGATTCTCTTGTAGTGTGGTAGAAAGAATCGCTTCCTGTGCCTGATACTCTTCATAACGCTTGTTCACTTTCGTAAAGAACCATAGTGAGACTAGCAAGATAAACGGAATCACTACAACAGAAATCAATCCAAGCGTTCGATTCACAAACAAGATGGCAGCCCAGTTGATCACAAACAGCAGGATGATGCGTCCCATGCCGATGGCTTGCTCGGAAAAGAATCTTCGCAGTGCATCAACGTCAGATGTGACGCGCTCGATCAAATCGCCAGTCGGCGTTTGGCTGTGATAAGAGAAGCTCAATCGCTGAATATGGTCGAAGAGAAAATCTCTCAAACGCCGCGTGATGCCCTCGGCAGTGTAAGCCGCTAATCGCCCAGAAAGATACGAGAATGTTCCTTCGATAGCTGCAGAGAAAACGAATCCTGCGCCGATCAAAGCCAGCGTTTTATTCAACGTTCCGGCAATGTAAATCTGCTGAGTCAAAACCGTATCGGCGAAATAGCCAAGTAAAAGATAGGTGCAGGTTTTCGCGGTAGCTGATACAGCCAACGCCGCAGTCGCACCGAGGTAGGGCAGACGAAAGTCCGTCATCATGCGCCACAAGCCAGAGGCGCGATTCTTCGTGAGCGCATTGCGAAAGTCAAAATATTTCGATGAAGGTGTGGTCGTATACATAATCAATCCTTATAAATAGCAACAAAAAAGCCACGGTGCAGAGCGCAACCGTGGCTGTAATTCAAAAGAAAACAGTTTGACCTATATACGGTCAGCAGGCGCACTCCGAGGAGGGTCAAAATTACCCGAAGCTTTACGAACCGGAATGATGTAGAAAATTGTGCTCATGAAGTGCGTCTCCTTTCTTTAAGATTAACTTACCGTGAGAGTTTATCATGGGTCTTGAAAAGGTGTCAAGGAATTTTTAAGATTTAATTGGAATGATTAATAGTAGAGCAGGGGATTGTTATTAAATCGTTCAACTATTCTGAAGTTATACGTCCCCAGATTCAATAGTCCGCACGTTGCGCAATGTAAACACTCCGAGCAAAGCCGCGATTAGTGCAGCGATTCCACCTAACGCCAAACCCCAGCGCGCCCCGGCTGCCTCGGCAAACCAGCCAACGATGGGCCCGCCGATAGTTGTCGAGCCTAAGAAAGCAATTGACCAGAACGACATCACACGTCCTCGCATTTGCGGCGAGCTTTCCAATTGCAACATGCTGTTACCGATTGACGAGAAATTAATCGAAGTGATTCCAACAAACACCAAGGCTAATCCCGTGAGTAATAAGCTAGGCATAAAAGCCGCCATCAGAACTGCCAAGCCAAATAAGAAAGAAGCAGAGATGACTTTATCAGGATGAATGCCTTTGCGACTCGCAAAAGAAATTCCTCCGAACGCCGCGCCGAATCCCATCGATCCCGTCAGTAAGGCATAACTGCTGGCATCTCCCTTGAAAGTGAATTGGGCAATCAATGGAAGACTGACTTGAAATTCATAAGTGAACGTGCCGATCAGAGCCATCATCAACAGTGTAGAGCCGATAATGGGCGTGGAGATCACATATTTAAATCCCTCAATGATCTGTCCTTTGGCGCGTGGCACCGGTGGAGTGACAATCAATTCTTTGGCGTTCATCATACCTAACATGATCACAACCGCAATATAAGAAATCCCATTGATAATAAAGCAGGGAGCAAGCCCAAAGACGGCAATCGTTACCGCGGCGATCGCGGGCCCGATGATGCGTGCCAGATTGACCAGAGTCGAATACAAGGTGACCGCATTTCGGAGATTATCTGATCCGACTAATTCAATATAGAAAGTCTGACGAGTGGGGTTGTCAAACACATTGACCATGCCCAAACAAAAAGCCAAGATATAAACCATCCAGACCTTGACCAGACTGGTCGCCACCAAAGTCCCTAAAATCAATGCTAAGATGCCGGAGATCGATTGTGTGAAATATAAAATCTTTCGTTTGGATAAGCGGTCGGCGATGACACCACCGTATGGACCTAAGAACAGAATGGGAACATATTGCAAGGCGCTGGTGATTCCTAGGGCAGTCCCCGAATGGGTCAGCGTGAGCACCAGCCAAGCCTGTGCAACGGACTGCATAAATGTTCCTGATGTGGAAATGATCTGTCCGATATAATATAAACGGTAATTGCGGACATACAGCGATGAGAAGGTCTCACGGCTGTGTTGTCGCAGATAAGTAAAGAAACGTTTCATTAGGTCAAGCGATTATACTATCCCACTCGTAAGCGCTTCGACTAAGTCTGGATGCTTGTTTATTTGTTATTTTTATTTTGCTCAAATATTTCGTAATAGCCCTTATCCAATTCATCATCGGATAAATGAGCATAGCGTTGTGTGACTTGGATGTTGCTGTGACGCGCTAACTCTTGAGCAAGTTTAAGATTCCCCGAACCCCGTAAAACGGTGGTGACAAAATAATGTCGAAACGAATGCGGTGTGATCTTACCTTGAGCTTCATCACCCAAAACTTGTTTGACACATAACTTAACAATGTTGCGACCGGTCGCCGTGGTGATCGGCTTTATTTTTTTACCCGCGCCTTTATCATGACGCGCGAAGAGGGGCAGGGATGGCAAGGGCTTGCCGGAGCCACCGTCCAACACGGCGCGACGCGTTAAATAATCTTTGAGCGCTTTCATCGAACGCATAGAGAATCGCACAACGGCTTGTTTATCGCCTTTGCCGATGATAACGGCGCGGCCTTCGTTCCAATCCATATCGCCGCGGCGAAGCTTACAAGCTTCATGGACGCGCAATCCGGTATCTGCTAATGTCAACAAAAAGGCGCGATCACGAAGTGCGCGTAGATGTTCTGTTTCGTTAGCGTCAGTTGGTGATGAAGGATCGCTCACAAAATCCAACAGGCGCTCAATATCTTCGGCAGGAAATTGTGGAAGCCGAATGCCTGGGTGGCGCGCACGTTGTTTGATCAGGAGAGCAAGCCGTGGCAAGTTGACAACCGCCAATTGTTCCGCGGCGAGGAAATTATAGAAGCCAGCCACAGCTTGCAAATAAACTTGCTCGGAGGCGGGTGAATAATCCTTGAGTTGAGTGGCGAGCCACGCAATGGCATCTTCTTTAAGTAATATGATAGAGGTGGTTTCGGGATCGAGTTTATGTTTTTTGAGAACCTGTTGGAAAAGGTTGAGCGCATTGGCGTACGTGCGTGCAGTGTGCGGACTGCGCGCCAACTTAACAGTATCTATATATTGTGCTATTGCAGAAGCGATGTTGGTAGACGAAGTCATAAGTAGGATTATACGAAAGGTCTTATTGTTTTTGATAATAATACTTATCAGAAGCATAATTGTCAAGAGAAAAATGAGCGTCAAGAATACCGTCCACCCACCAATAACCCCGACCAACAACAAAAGGTTCAACAACCATGAAATCGAAATCATGATGACCACCTATAGGTATCCCCATAAGCAAGAATTGACATCTCGTTTTGACAATATGAATATTTGTTCATATATATAAGACAAGCCCCCGTCGCCTTGCGGCGACGACCCGCTTAAACTTATCCAATCAACAAACAGGGATATGTCAAACATCGTCAACCCTCACCGGTAATCCCCTTCCCCTCTGGCAATCAGAACACAGTGTCCCACGATCCCCGACCTCACGTTGAGTATAGCCTTTGTATCTTGGAATTCCACAGCCACACAATGAGCAATGAGTAAAAATTCGATTAGGCGGAAACACATCTTCAACCGACTTGTGCATCACGTTCAACATGTACCCCAATTGACCAACAGATGCACTCCCCAGCCCGTCCGACGTACGAAGACTACTTCGAGTCGTTCTCCCGTCAAGCGGAACGTTTGGCACGCTCGTCGCGGCGTCGGGCAATACACCCTCTGCGGGCGACTGCGCAAAGGCAGCCTCACGTAAGCACCGCTTGACAATAGCCTCCAGACTCGAAGTAAAAGCGTCTTCGTCGGTCGGGCTGGATATAGTTGGACGGGCTGAATTGGGTTGACCTAAAAACAGAAAGTTGACATGTATGATATACCCCGTAATACTTATCAGAAACAATAAGATTATAAAAGATATTTGTGATTTGTCAAGCCTGCCTACTATCACCAAGGATGGAAATTAAATTCAGATTCTTGAAGTCTTAGGTATGGCAAATCAAAGGTCGTTTTTTTCTTGTCTTGCGTCTTAAGGGTTCAGCTGTCGAAAGTCCCCTGCCCTTCAGATATCTCCTCGCACTGACGCAGGCTATCTTTGATTTGGCCTTAAGCGCTGAGCTTGCCGCTTTGCCAATGCCGCTTTCGCCGCGGCTTCGTCTTTCTCGCGTTTATTCAAGCTGATGATGATCAGCCAATATGCTGTCAGGAAAACGATCACAATAAATGTAATGGCATATAACAACTTCGTCATCCACAACGCCGAGTCAGTTCCGGCAAATAATCCGTGCAGAGTCGCACCAAGATAACCGACCAAACTCAAAGCGTGAATGGAACGAAAGGCTTGTGTCCCAATCGTCTTGCGCATGTAAAACGTCACGGTGACTAATAAAAATAAGTAAAAGCCGATGATGCCGAGTCCCACCCAAACCGGGCGATAGGTATCAATGAACGGGATCAAAGTCTGTGGAACGCTAAACGGCAGAAAGCGGTCAAACAACAAAACGACAATGTGCAAAAGAATAAACCCTATTCCCAGCAAGGATAGGAATTCATGAAAGTCGTAAGTGAATGTGCCTTCAATTGCCGGTTGCAAAATTTTATTGGCGATTGCCAATCCCCACGCCATTGAGAGCCACAACAAAAAGTATCCGGTGAGTCCAGCCGCGCGCGTCACGTACCACCACATCTGCACGCTATCGAGCGCAAAGAGTGAATTCAGGGCTTGTGAAACCGATGAGCCTGCCGGCGTTTGCAAAATCAACACAAATACCATCATCAACGCGCTGAAAAATAATAACAAAGCGAGTAAAAATAATCCCCGGATGACTCTATCCACGACGGATTCTTCTTGAGATTTATTGTTAGATAAATTCGTGCTCACTTAGGTACTCCTTACTATTTAGTGAACCATGCAAGGCTCCCTCGCGATCCACTATAAGATAAACGATGTTGTTATATGCGGTCAACTTCTCGACCTCAGCCGGCCGGCCGATTAATAAAGCTTTTGCATACACCTCAGCAGTGACCGTGTCATCCGCGATGACCGTGGCGCACAGCCAATCGGATTGTGCCGGTTCGCCGGTGCGCGGATCAATCAGATGATGGCGATTTAATTCACCTTGCTTCCACGTGCGCTTGGCAACCGATGAGGTTGCTACTGCCCCATGATTGATAGTCAATCTCGCAATGCTTTGCGATGCATCGCGCGGATCTTCCAATTCAACGGGCCAGCCCAAACCAATTGGCGAATGCCCGATGAAACGCATGTCGCCGCCCGCATTCACGGCGCACGCCTCGGAATAATGACTCAGCAATATCACCGCTTGATCCACGATCCAGCCTTTAGCGATGCCACCAAAATCCAATTGCATATTCCTCGACAAACGGACTCGGCTGGAATTAAGATCAAGTTCCAATTCACGGAAATCCGTCTTCGGCGTTCGGGCCGATCCGGCGGATGAAACAATACTATTCTGCGCGCGGATTTCGTCCATGCTTCGATCATATCCAACGCGCATTAAATCCGGTAGCACTGAAGGATCAAATAATCCATTGGTTAGATCAAAAAACTTTCGCGCCTTTTGCAGAACATCCAGCATCTCCGGCGACGCGTTGAACCATTTGCCCGCGGAACGATTCAGTTGGGATAGTTCGCTCGCCTGCTGAAATCGGCTAAAGCGGCGCTCGCCTGCATCAATGTAATCACGCGCAGCTTGCATTCCATCTCTAGCCAACGGTCCTTGCGCCGCCACAAGTACATCCGTATTCATGGCTCGGAACTCGATCCACTCCATGGATTAGGAATTAGGATCCGCTTGTTGTAAACATCGGAACAGTTTGAAATTGAGGTTGCTGCTGCGCTACAATGTTAAATGGATTCTGCTGCTGAACCGGTTGTAACGTTTGCGGTTGTTGCGAATCAAAACCTGGGATCGGGGCCAAAGTCGGAAATGGTGTGAGTGCGATGCTCGGCATATTGGTGTAAGTAGAAGAAGATGAGGAAGTCGAAGTTGGCTTGAGGGAATGCGCTAACAGAATCCAGCCGCCCAAGAAGCTAAATGTGCTTGCCAACATGATCAAAGTTCGTAAACTAGCCTTGAAGAATCTCATAGAGTATTATCCGATCTCATTTAGCGGTTAATATAAACTTGGCCGTCACTGGTAATCGTGATGAGGCCGCGTTGCTGAAGTAAATTCACTAATTGTTGATATTGTTGCAATTGTTGTTGGGCTTGCACTGTCTGCGTATTGGCTTGATCAAGTTGAGTTTGGTACTGTTGTTCGCGTTGCTGATATTGTTGGTCGCGCTGTTGATATTGCGCCACCAAACTCTGTAATTGCTGAATTTGCTGTTGTTGCTGGATTTGCACCTGACTGACAACATTGCTTGCGTTAACTGTAGTCGAGGAACCCTGCCCCGGCACGTTCGATGCCTGCACACCGTTTGAATTTGCAAAAGCTACGCCGCTCACTGCAAAGATACCCAACGCAATGCATAATGTAATGAATATGGCTGCGACGAAAGCTGTCAATTGTTTTTTCATAGTTTCTCTCCGGTAGTGCTATTTTCAGACCAAAGTATAATTAACCAAGATTACAGCGAGATGAACGCAGTGTAAACCAGATGTAAAAGCGTTGTCATCTGCCAATCATCTTGAGGTGCTAAAATAGGAATATGAGAATCCTCTTAATTGAAGATAATCGCCGTTTGAGCGACGCGCTGCGCCGGACTCTCGAAGAAGACGGCTATGTAGTGGATACAGCATATGACGGTGTAGAAGGCGAGGACCTTGCCTTGATCACTTCTTACAGTCTCATCATCTTGGATGTAATGCTGCCCAAGCGCGACGGAATCGAAGTCTGCCGTTCGCTGCGCGATCAACGCGTTGGCACACCGATCTTGATGCTGACCGCCCGCGACGCGCTCGATGACCGCGTCAGCGGTCTCGATAGCGGCGCCGATGATTATCTCGTCAAGCCGTTTGAAGTTCCGGAATTACGCGCCCGGTTGCGCGCCCTGCTCCGCCGCGAATCGGATAACAAAAGTGGCTCGCTTCAAGTCGCCGATTTGAAGCTGGATCCGGCAACCCATTTTGCGTCGCGCGCCGAAGCGCCTCTCGATCTCACCGCACGCGAATATTCTCTGCTCGAATATCTCATGCGGAATCTAAACCGTCTGATCACGCGCGAGATGGTCATTCAAAATCTATGGAGCTACGATAAAACTATTACATCGAATGTGGTGGATGTTTACATTCGCCGCCTGCGCCGCAAGGTGGATGATCCGCATGAAGTCAAATTGATCGAGACAATCCGCGGAGCCGGCTATCGTCTGCGCGATCCGGAGCGCTAATGCGATGAAGATTCTTAAGTCCTCCTGGAATTGGCTGAGCGATTTTTTGCATAGCATCCGCTTTCGCTTGACTCTATGGTTTGTTTTTATGTTGACAATCATACTGGCAGCGTTCAGTGGATTTATTTACATTAGACAGTCACAAGACTTTGAAGAGGATTCGGTGAAGCGAGTCCAAGCAGAGTTTGCCCGCATCTTGGGATATTTTAGCAGCGCCCAATGGCAAAATTCTAACATTAGTCTTTCCGATGTCCCTAACGACGCTTCTCCCCTTCAACAAGGCGATATGCTGGCAATTGTGGACATGAGCGGACAAATTGTCCAAGCATGGGGAATCAAACCGAGTAATAAATTTGTCAGCGACCTAATTGCAACTGCCAGCGAGCAACATAATCTCAATATTTACGAACAAACCATCTCAATCACGGATTCGAGCGGCAAGGCCTCCGATGCCGATTACCTTTTTATCGTATCGTTTGTTTTTCGTGGAGATATGCCGATTGGCGCCCTGATCATTGGTACGCCAACCAATCTTAGCGCTCAGCTTCAACGATTAAAAGTTTCACTTATCCTAGGCAGTTTAATAATGTTGGTGATCGCCTTTACCGGCGGATTATGGTTTGCGGACCGCGCTATGCGCCCGGTCAAAACAATCGCACAGGCAGCGCAAAACATCAGTGAAAGTGACCTGAGCCGCCGTATCAACTTGCGGGGCCGCGATGAACTTGCCGAACTAGCCAACACATTTGATAATATGCTCTCGCGTTTACAAATTGCCTTCGACCGTCAGCGGCGCTTTGTTGCAGATGCGAGTCACGAACTTCGCACGCCGCTAACCATCACCAATCTCGAAATCAATCAAGCGCTTGCCAAGAATCGCTCGTCAGCCGATTATCAACGCGCCTTGCAGACTCTCAATATCGAGAACGAAAGAATGACACGCATGGTCAATGATTTGATGACACTGGCGCGCATGGATTCCGGTCAGGCGATTCTTCAATTTGAAAAATTGGATTTGAGCGATGTGGCGCTGGAAGCCGTCGAGCGCATGTCCACTCTCGCGGAACATCAGCAGGTCACACTTGAGACAACTGAACTGCCTGAATTGATCGTCAATGGTGATCGTCAATACTTGATTCAAATGATCAGCAATCTCGTTGAGAATGCCATCAAATATTCCGGCTCCGGACAAACAATTAAAGTTGAAACAGCATCTGACAAAAAAGGATTCGCATCGCTTCGTGTCACAGACACTGGACCGGGCATTCCGCCCGAACATTGGCCGCATCTTTTTGACCGCTTCTATCGCGTCGACCAAGCACGGACTCAAGATAACGACGCCTCTGCCCCATCCGGTAGCGGTCTCGGACTCTCTATCGTCGCCTGGATCGTCGAAGCGCATGGCGGCAAGATCAACGTAGACAGCAAAGTAAATTCGGGCACTACTTTTGAAGTGACTCTTCCGCTCAAATCTTGACAATTAGAATATTTGTTCTATAATAGTCAACATGGATTCATTTGTGCGTTTGGAGATGTTGACCAGCCAGATGGAACTGGAACCAGCCGAAGAGCGCCGCGAGAACGAAGCGCGTCCGGTTTGCTTCACGCCCAAACCGCGCGACGCGGTCTTCGTTCATCCGGCACAACTTCCTAATGGTCAGAGCATTAAATTATTGAAGACCCTGCTCACATCCGCCTGCGAACGGGATTGTTTTTATTGTCCATTCCGCGCCGGCCGCGATTTTCGGCGCGCCACATTCAAGCCTCAAGAATTTGCGAATGTGTTCATGGAATTGAATCGCAAAGGAATTGCCGAAGGAACATTTCTCAGTTCTGGAATCGCTGGCGGCGGGATACGAACGCAGGATCAATTGTTGGACACTGCGGACATCTTGCGGCATAAACTTGGCTTTCGCGGGTATCTTCATTTGAAGATCATGCCGGGCGCTGAAAAATCACAGGTCGAACGCGCTATGCAACTCTCGGATCGCGTCTCAGTAAATCTTGAAGCACCTAACACAAATCGACTTGCAAAACTTGCGCCTCACAAACAATTTATGGACGAGTTGTTGCAACCGCTTAAATGGGTAGAAGAGATTCGTAAAAGTCAACCGGCATATAAAGGTTGGAATGGAAGATGGCCTTCAACTACCACTCAATTTGTGGTCGGCGGTGCGGATGAAAGCGACTTGGAATTATTGACCGCCACCGCCTGGCTCAATAAAAACGTCGGACTCAAGCGCGCATATTTTTCGGCGTTCCATCCAATCGTTGATACTCCGCTTGAAAATAAAACCGCCACCGACCCGTTGCGCGAACTTCGTTTATATCAAGCATCCTTCTTGCTTCGGGATTATGGTTTTGATTTGGAAGACATGCCATTTATCAATAACGGTTTCCTTCCGCTTCACTCCGATCCGAAACTGGCGTGGGCGCAATTGAATTTAAAAGATCAGCCGATTGAGATCAACCATGCAGAGCGGCGTGATTTGATTCGAATCCCCGGTATCGGACCGAAAGGTGCGGAGGCCATCTTGAGCACAAGAAGAATAAAAAAATTAAATGATATATCGTCGCTGCAGAAGCTAGGTATTCATGTTCAGCGCGCCGCGCCATATATTTTAGTCAACGGTAGAAAAACAGCGCAACAGCTATCCTTATTTTGAAACATCAATACCATTAGTTTGAATAAGATGATTGCTAGTGAAAGCAATCATCTTATTTTTTATACCTTAAAGTTTTAATTGTAGAGGTCAAAAACCTTGCCATTCAGCATAGTTCGTTATATAGTATGAACAATGAAAAACCAAAGGAATGAAAGGATAGATAAAATTATGAGCACTCCTGCATCACTTGTTATTCGAACCCAAGACAAATATAGAAGTTTAACCACGAAGCGCGCTTATCAAAACGGCGAGATCATTTGTCCCATCCCCACTGAGGCGCTTTACGACAAGCCCAATCGGTTTACTGTTCAAGTTGGACGCGACCGCCACGTGGAAGTCAAAGAACTGGCATCCATGAATCATTCTTGCAATCCAAATACATATTTGGACACAACCCGAATGCTGGTCTTTGCCTCACGCGATATCTCGGCTGGCGAAGAGCTTACATTCTTTTATCCATCCACAGAATGGGAAATGAGTTCACCGTTCATTTGCTTGTGTGGAGCAAAAAATTGCATCCATGTAGTGGCAGGCGCGCGCTTTCTTCCGCTCTCCACGCTCGAACAACATTTTCTGAATCAACACATTCGCGAGCTGACGATTGAATTGCTAAACAAAACCGAGCTTCATCTCACCAGTATCGAGCGCAAATAAATTTACAACGCAACCCATCCGCTTCGTAATCCTGCGCGCACAGCTTCAGTGCGATTAGTCACATTAAGTTTTGCATAAATAGATGATACGTGAAATTTAACGGTATGTTCGCTGATACCCAGCGACACAGCAATTTGCTTGTTCGCCAATCCTTTTGAAAGCAAGTTCAACACTTCAGTTTCGCGGTCGGTCAATGGACTGTTGGCAAGCGTTTCTTCTTCAGATGCAAATAACAAAGATCGTTCGCCGACGATAAGTCCTTGCGATAAAGCATGGATCGCGGCAAGCAGTTCATCAGCCGACGCATCCAGCGGAAGTACTCCCCATATAGATTGAGAGCGCGTCAATTCCCGGACGTTAAGTGGTTCATTGCTCAAGAAGAGAATCGAAGCTGATGCGCTCTTCGGGGATGTTAAGGACGCGCCCATCTCGTCGTCGAAAAAAGAAACAGACGAAGCCGATGTAATTATTACATCGGCTTCGTTGATTTTGTCAATTGAATTATTCGATCGATCAGAATCGACGAGTATCCGAATTTCATCGTCCGATGAAAGCAGCGCGCGCAATCCTGCGCGCAAAGCTGGCGATGGAGCCATAATCAAAACATTGATCAATTACTTCCTCTCACCCACCATAACTTGGATGGTTTCGGGCTTGCCGCCGCGCAAGATTTCAACCGCGATAGTTTTTCCAACGACATCGCTATTGAGCGCCGCGAAGAGATCGTCTGGATCGCCGACAGCCTGGCCGCTTATCGCAACGATGATGTCACCAATGAGCACATTGCCTTTTTCAGCAGGTCCTTTGTCTTCGAGCCAAATCACAAGCAGTCCATGTTGCTGTTCGCGTTTAAGAGCTTGTCGCGCAGAGTCCGAAATATCAACACTTTGTGTACGCACGCCCAGATAACCTCGCTTGACGGTTCCGTGTTTCGCAAGCGCATCGGCAATGCGCCATGCGAATTTAATTGGAATGGTCAATGCCATGCCGCGTGCAAGACCGGATGTATTTAATCCTAACACCTCGCCATTGGTATTGACCAATGGCCCGCCTGAAAAACCCGGATAGGAAGTGGTTTCGGTTTGGATGTATTCTTCCAGCAATCCTCGATGACCCATACGCGCCGGTCCGCCGATTGCAGTGATGATTCCCCAGGACGCTTGCACACCGTCATTACTAGGACGCCCAAGTGCAAGAACCAGTTGTCCAACTTTAGACGCGGCTTCTGCAATTTTAGCAGGCGTCAACGCTTTTTCTGAAAGGCGGAGAAGCGCAAGGTCAGAATTAGGATCGCGACCAGCAATAGTCACGGGAAAAGATTTATTGTCGGCAGTTGCAATATGTAGATTCTCATCACGCGTGATCACGTGGTCAGCGGTCAAAATCAAATCTGCGGCATACGCGATCCCGCTAGCCGGATAACGATTGCGCGCATCTACTAAAACAGTTCCAGCGCCGCCTCGCTCAACTGCCGCAACAAGGTCATTTGAAAAATCATTAACGGTGGTCATTGTTTCTCCTTTTGCATCTTATCATGAATGGTAATGCAATCGAAGTTTAATGCATCCCTCGTTAATGAACATCAGACATTGGAATAGAAAAAGACCTGCCTGTATGGCTAGATCATTTTGGATTTAATTCCTTGTATGCTCCAACCCAAGGTTTCCCTAGGCGATGGTTTTCACTGACCTGAACTTTATTAAACCTCTGCGCGATTTGAGCAGACAGCATTGCAACTGTTGCCCAGTCCTCTGATAAAACGGAAACTCGCATCTTCTCCGCAATTTGTCCGGCCCAAGCCCACTCCATCCGAAACTTATCCGCCTTGATCCAATAATCGCGTTTCTCCCATGCGATTACGCTGACGTCAATACCATCGGAGATAATTTGCAACGCCAGCGCGATAAATGCCGCAAGATCGCGGGTTTGATCCGTTATATCTTTTTGCCGCGCCAACTCTCGAACTGCGAGAACGATGGCTTTGCTTAATTGCGTGCGCTGCTTTCCTGTGGAATCGGGATTGATAACTCGTGACATGGGGCGGGATTATACCAAAAGAAATTTGTGCCCCGAACATCTGTCGCATCAAATGCGGGACTGCGAGTTGCTCTATTCCCCTTTTCCACCAGCCAGCCACAAAAATATAATCCCGACAATCAACGTCGCCAAGAATACATACCAAGGTATGGCAGCTAATAAACTCATCAGAGATTGGAACGCGGCGTTGACCAAATCCGCATCTCCCAACTGGATTACGCTGCTGATCAACAAACAAATGATACTGATAACTACAACGACGACTCCAGCAAAAAGCAAATGTTCCAATTTGACGATCAAACGTGTCGAACCGAACTGGTAGCCGCCTCTTCGATAGTAGCCCATTTTCGATCTCCTTATAAAAGAAAATGACCTGCATTTGAATTATAGCACAACTGTTCAGAATAGTATACAATTGGCAAATATTTTTTACAGCGGAGAAAAATCATGGCAAATGGCAGGACGCATGCAGTAGGAACACAAACATTGGCAGTTCTTCTGTTCGCGGCGGAAGCGACCAATGGAAAACTAAGCGGATATTCCTTACAGCCCACGCTTATATATTCTGCAGTGCTAGCTGGTGGAGCGATGCTCGGCTTGCTTCTCACTCCCGACCTCGATGTAAATGCTGGCAGCATCAGCGAGGAAGAAGTGCGAGAGCTTTCACCTTTCGGAGAAAATCTTTGGTGGATGTATTGGTTTCCATACCGGCAAACGCTGCCACATCGCTCGCCTTTTAGCCATTGGCCCATGATCGGAACAATTGGGAGATTACTTTATATTAGCATCCCCTATTGGATTGGATTGGCAGTTACTTATTCTTTCGATCCATCAATTTTCAATTGGTTGGCGCAGGCTGGTACTTGGCTGATAATGCTCCCATATTTTCGCGTTGCCGTTCTGGGCTTAGCCGGAGCCGATACATTGCATTTCTTCATGGACCGACATATTTTCCATAGAATATTTAAACAAAGTAAAGCGATGATGCAGAGGAATAGTTTTGGATGAGGACAATCATTAGTGCACTATAGACTAATGCAATGTTAAGTTATAATTTGCCCATGGAAGCGTCAAAGCACAAAGCTAATCGCTGGAATATGCTGATCAGGTTTTTTCGCTTTGAATATCTTTCAGTAGCGGTCATTTTCCCTCTGATGGGGGCGGCGACTTCCACAAAACCTTTCGACGGTTTCCGCTTGCTCGGCATCTTAGGAATCGCCTTTACTTTTCATATCTACGTTTCGATTCTCAATGACATTATTGATTTGCCGCTTGATCGCACTAACCCAACTCGTTCTGCCTACCCATTAGTAAGTGGAAAAATATCACCCGCGGTGGCATGGCTCGTTGTGTTAATCATGATCCCGGCCGCCGCGGCTGTTATTTACTGGCAATCTAGTTCTCCTTTTGCGTATGCCGCGATGGCTCTTGCCTTGGGAATGATGACGATCTATAACTTGTGGGGCAAGCGTTCACCGTTCCCGCCAGCAATTGACATAATCCAAGGCATCGGTTTTAGTTCGCTGGCATTGGTAGGCGCAGCCTTGACCGGTGGTCTGACCCGGCTCTCATGGCTGGTCTTTATTTTAGGCGTGGTATGGATGGTATTGACCAACTTAATGGGGGGATTTCGCGACCTCAGCAGCGATCTCGCATTTGGCGTGAATACAACTCCAATCTTTTTCGGAGTCCGGCCATCCAGTGATACGCAAGTTGCGCCGCGTTTTGTAAATTATTACGCGTACTGCTTACAGCTATTGATGAGCATAGGTGGATTGATCTTGATTGGCTGGAACGATTTGCATTACCCTAAATGGTTGAACATTGGGATAATATTTTTATTTGTTATTTTTAGTGGTTTTGCATTGTTTTTGTTAATCACTTTCTTCGGTCTAATGAAACAAAATTACGATAAGATGATCACTATTGGCTTCCGTCATCTGGGAATTTCGTCAGGTGCGTTGATTCTGCTTTTACTTCCTGCACTGCCGATATGGGCGGCGCTAGGTGTGATCTTCACATCACTTCTCACCTATCGGGATTACAGCGTTGGCCCGCTGCTGGCTTATTGGCGCAAGCAATAAAAATAAATTATGTTGCCGACTCTTAATAGCTATGTCTCGGTTCTCATTCGGAAGCGCGTTGCGAAAAATCCGCAGCCGCTCCAAGCACCGGAGGTTCAAAGCTTTAACGTAGCTGTTTTATTTGTTGATATTTCAGGGTTCACCCGCCTGACCGAGAAACTGGTGCTGACGGGACCCATGGGAGTGGAAAAATTATCAAACACACTGAATGATTATTTTGGACGCTGGATTAATATCATCAGCCAATATGGCGGTGATGTTGTCAAATTTGCCGGGGATGCTTTGCTCGCTATTTGGCCCGCTGAGCCTGAGGATTTAAGTCGATCCGCATATCAGGCTGCAGCCTGTGCGCTCGAAGCTCATAATGTGTTGCGCGGCTTTCAGACTACCGAAGGGACACCTCTCACTATTCGCACCGGCATCTCTTCCGGGCTAGTATACACTGCGCACCTAGGCGGCATGTTTGGGCGGTGGGAAATGCTGCTCACTGGCGAAGCAATTGACCAGGTCAGCCTAGCGATGCAACACGCCACTCCAGGTACGATTGTGATTGCACCTGCAGTTTACAAATTGCTCGGAGAAAACATCAGAGTGGATTCTAGGGAAGACGGATATCCGACTCTCCTTGAATTAAATGGAGAAGCTTTCAAACACGATTCGAACCACGCGCTTTTTCAAGCTCCTCAAGATTCTGTTCCCGCGCTGGAGGCTTATCTTCCGGGCGCAATAAAGGATCGTCTGGCAGCCGGGCAAATGGGCTGGTTGGCTGAGCTACGCAATGTGACCGTGTTATTTATCAACTTACCCGATCTAGATTACCGCTTGGGGCTAGAAAGAGCCCAAGAAATAATGCGAGACATCCAAAGCACTTTATATTATTACGAAGGCAGCATCAACAAACTCAATGTGGACGAAAAAGGCACTACGTTACTCGCAGCATTTGGGCTGCCTCCCTTCTCGCACGAAGATGATGCTTTGCGCGGCACGCTGGCCTCGCTTGAAATCCAACGCAAATTAAGCGCTCGCAACATACGCTCAAATATCGGTATCACGAGCGGACCGGCATTCTGCGGTTCAATCGGCAGCGACCTGCGCCGCGAATATACTTTGCTCGGTCAAAAAGTTAATCTAGCCGTACGTTTAATGCAAGCCGGGGAAAAAGTCTTAGGAAAAGGTCCATATATCCTGAGCGATCAAGCAACGTATAACAGATCAAAACATCGCGTAAATTATCAAGAGTTGAACCCAGTGACCGTTAAAGGGGTTAGCGAACCTGTGCTGATTTTTGCACCACAAGGCGAAAAGCAAAAAGAGATTCGCATCGCAGAAGTTATGGTTGGGAGATACGCTGAGCGTCAACAGTTGAATGAAGCGCTCATTGCCCTACGCGAGAATAAGCGTGGTGCGGCGCGGATTTTTGTGATCGAGGGAGAACCGGGAATTGGAAAATCGCGCTTGCTGGAGAACGTGCTTGTTCAAGCGCGGGATTTAGGTTTACCAGCCATTTCCGGCGCGGCAGATGCGATCGAAAAATCAACACCTTACTTTGCATGGCGAAATGTATTTGCGCAGATGTTTGGGGTGAACTTCAGCGAAACAGCCGAACAACGTCAGGAAGTGTTGGCGCTTACTTTGGATCAGGATTTGTTGGAACGCAGGCCTTTGCTAAATGAAATTTTACAAGTCAACTTTCCCGCGACCGAACTGACCGCGAATTTGGAAGGCAGCATATTGGCCGAGAATACACGTCTGCTTTTAACTACATTGTTGCGTCGGTCGGCTCTCCAAATTCCAAAAGTGATTACGATTGAGGACGCTCATTGGATGGACACAGCTTCATGGGCGCTGTTGCTGGATGTAGCGCATCTTGCAGCTGATGTGCCTTTGTCGCTGATTCTAACTACGCGCCCGCTAGGCGATCCGACTCCGATGGAGTTTGATCAGCTGATGCGATTGCCATATTCCCATCGGATGATTGTCGAAGGACTATCTTCAGAAGATGCCTTGACGCTCGTCGCTCACAGCTTGGGAGTAAACGACCTGCCTGTTCCGGTGCGGAATCTAATTCTGGATAAAGCGGAAGGTCATCCCTTCTTTAGCGAAGAATTGGCTTACGCATTGCGCGACACCGGTGTACTCACCATAGAGAACGGAACATGCCGTCTCTCGCTGGATATCAGCAACCTCGATGCGCTTAATCTTCCCAATACCGTGCAGGGTGTGATCACCAGCCGCATTGACCGGCTTTCGCCCACCCAGCAATTGACATTAAAAGTAGCCAGCGTTATCGGACGCGTATTTGCTTACTCCACACTCAGTGCAATTCATCCCGTTGAGACGGATCTTCCACTACTTCGGTCATCATTGGTAGCACTGGAAAAACTCAACATCACTCCACTTGAGACACCCGAACCGGACCTTGCATATATTTTCAAGCACAGCATTACTCGCGATGTTGCTTATAACTTAATGTTGTTCGCCCAACGCCGTCAACTCCATAAATCGATCGCAGAGTGGTATGAGCAAATATACGCTCTTGATCTGGAACCTTATTACGGTTTATTAGCTCATCACTACAGCTTGGCAGAGGAATCTTCCAAAGCATTATTTTATTTAGAAAAGGCTGGAGAGCAAACATTGTTGAATGGAGCTTATCTGGAGGCGGCGGATTTTTTCGAGGAGGCTTTGCGAATTGCGGATCGGGAACACAAAGACTTGAAAATAAGTAGCGATCAGAAAGCCAGATGGGAACGCTTGCTGGGTGAAGCTTATCTTGGTCTGGGCGCATTGGATCGTAGTCGCGAGCATTTTGAAAAGGCGGCCCAACAATTGGGCTGGCCCTCGCCGCATAATCGCTCCGCACTTTTGAGTCGCTTGTTGAGTCAGGTAGGGATCCAGGCTTGGCGATTGATGCGCGGTTCGCGGGTTCGTCCCACCACGCGACCTGCGCCACTCCTCGAAGCAGCTCGCACTCATGATCGTTTAGTGGACTTATATTATTATGCTCAAGATCGGCCGCGTCTGCTGAATAGCACGCTTCAATCGCTCAATCTATCTGAAAAAGTCGGCCCATCTCCGGAGTTGGCGCGCGCTTATGCCCTGGCTGGCAGTGTAGCCGGAATCATGCGAGTTCATGGATTAGCGCGTCATTATCTTCAACATGGTTTGCAAGTCGCGTCGCATATCGATCACTTGCCATCCAAGGCGCGTGTCTATTCGCGCACAGGTTTGTATCACATGGGGGTTGGAAATTTTAGCGAAGCGATTAATTTTTTGGACAAGGCTAGCGAGATCGCCGAGCGTCTGCGCGATTATCGCCAGTGGGGCGAAAGCGCGGCGTTACGTGCCTGGACCACTTATCTGGTCTCCGATTTCGAAGACAGTCGCGCCCGCTTTGAGCGCGTTTATAAAATGGCAACTCAGGTTGGTAATGTTCAGTATCAAAATTGGGGACAGTGGGGACAGTCGCATAGTTTACTGAGACTTAATAGATTGGAAGAGGCGCGGCATGAATTGCAGGATGTGATTCAACGCCTTGAAAGCGGAGAAGATCCGGGTTCACACGTCGTAACGTATGGACTAATGTCAGTCGTTTGTTATCACCTACAAGATTGGGCGCAGACTCTTAAATACGCTCGCTTGTTGGTGTCGCCTGATAAAAATCCGGATCGCTTCTCGATTGCCGATCTCGAAGGTCATGCCGGAGCGGCGGAAGTTTTCCTTAGATTATGGGAAAAAAGTTTGACCAGTGATTTGCTTACACAAATCAATCTCTCGTTGATAGATTGTCAAGCCTCGGCAAAGTTAGCATGCAAAGCCGCCGCGCGTTACGGACATCTTTACCCAATTGGACAGCCGCGCGCACATCTCTTGAATGGTTGGCTAGTCTTCTTAGAAGGCAATCGCCGTTCTGCTCTGAAGCATTGGAAAGATGGATTGTTAATCGCCCAGAAGTTAGGCATGCGTTATGAAGAAGCGCAACTGCATGGGATCTTTGCTCGTCACCTGCCGAATGAAGAATCAACAGCAGACCACCGCGAGAAAGCTCAACAAATATTTAAGGAATTGAACGCTAGGTTAAATATAAGTGAAGGATGATACGAACGCTTGATTTATGATTTGTGATATAAGCAAAATAAAAATGTCTTATCGCACTGATAGGACATTTTTTATTCGGTCAAAATTAAAATTTAACGAGTCATGCGTTTGTTGGATAGATTCTATGCCGGCCCTGCTTGAAACGCTTAGAT
>JBAUMB010000052.1:0-4881 GCA_049578465.1 Anaerolineales bacterium | reverse complement strand
GCTATAGCCGCTCAGCGCGCGGCCCGCTAAAAATCCGCCAATGACCGGATGAACGAATCGCATTCTATTGTTCGGATGAGAAATAACCAAACCCGTTGATGCCATCTTGCCTAATAAACCGGGTGTCGGCATCGATACGGCGTTCCTGGATTTTTTTTCTTTTTTCTCTTCCTTGCTTTTATCCTCATCAGCTGCATTGTCATGTGTTTCTTCAGGAATATTGTTCTGATCTTCCTGACTTGGTTCAGCTTCTTCGGGCGGCTCAAACGACTTGACCCATTCACGCGCGTTGCGCGCATCGAATATGGGTTGTCCGTTCACAACGACTTGCATTGCCAATGCCTCCAATGCAGCTAAAGGAGTGTTATTAGGCGCCAGTCTTCGCACATGTGAAGCAATGGATTCCAAAACATGCGGGCCCAAACTATCACCGGCGTAACCGCCCCATACTTTTAGTGTCAACTCAAGCGGTGATAGTTTTTGGTTATCCATGCCGAGCCACGAATTCAACAGGATGGCGTCAACCTGTTCAGGGCCGGTTTGCGCCCAAGCTTCCATTGCGACATACTGAGTCCACAACTCGCCCCATTTCTGGATGAATTGCCGGATATGCTTTTTATTCCATGCCGCGACTGAAAGCGGAATAAAACCCAACTCGATGAGTCCGCCGAGATATTCCGGCGCGCCAGTGATCACTATGCGCGTTTTGGAATGACTCTGCAAAAGTGTTTTAAGATAATCTGAAATCACCTGCTGACCCTCTGCAGTTAATTCATCGTAACCATCTACCATCAATAAAACCCGCCCGGTGCGGAATGAGCTTTCGACGAAATTGGGAATCCGTCCCAAGTCAAAGACTGGCGCGTCTTCTGAAACAAATTCAATGATCGGATCGAGGACATTTTTCGGATCGTTGATCGGTAGTTTCAAATCTGCTACGTGAACGAGAATTGGAATGCGATCTTTTAAGGTTCCCAATGCTTCGTTTCGATTTGCAACCAGCGATGCCAAATATGCCAATGCGACAGTTTTTCCAACGCCTGGTTGACCGATCAGCACCAAATTGCTGCCACCTGAAAGCGCCTGCGGAATCGTTAAGGTTGGGGCGTTATAAATTGCCGCGAGTTCGGGCCAGCCGGGCATATAAGGCAAGGTTTGTGTGACAGCATCCTCGGCCGCGATCGAGCCGCCCGGTTCAATTTGTGGAAGCGGCGCCATTACGCGCGGCTCTTGAATAATCTCATCCAATGCAAAAAGAGGCGCGGCTAAATGCATGCCTTGTGCGCGACGTAATGTGATGCGGCGATGATTTTCTTCGATGCTGCTGGTGCGACGCGTTTGGGCTTCTTCGCGTTGGTTCTTAGCGTTTTCAGAAATCTCTGCTAACAACGGGCGAGCGCGGCTTACGAGCCACCAAAAAACACTGGCGGTGATGAAACCAATCACAAACGAGAGGGCATCGAGCGAGAAATTCATTGAAAGCTAGACCGCGAATAAAATTCTTCCACACGAAGGACAACGCACGATTTCAGCCGCATGACGAGCGGTTTGTTGAACCGATGGCGTTAAAGTTGTGCCGCATGCGCCGCAGGCGTTATCCAAAACCTGTGCCACCGCCACGCCTCGTCTTTGCAGGCGCAACTCTTCATAAGTTTTTAACACGCTCGCTTCAATCGTGCTAACCGCGGCTTGTCTTTCCGATTGAAAGCGATTTAATTCGTCGGTCAACGATTCTTTTTCTTCAAACAAATCATGATGCTCATCGCTCAGCCGCGCTTGAACGAGACTCAATTCAATCTGTGCTTTTTTTACGGAGGCTTGCGTGGCTTCGGTTTTGAGCATGTCTTGTAGTTCAAGTTCTTCCAGCGCGGCTAGATGTTTTTTTAAGGATGCAATATCTGCTTGAAGATCCTGTAACTCTTTTGGATTACGAACAACGCCGCCGTACAGACTCGATTCAGCTTGCTGGATTTTTATCTGCTGGTTTTGCGCTTCCTCCTCGGATTTGTGCTGAGCGCGCTCCGAAGCGCGTTGTTCCTCCTCTGCGGTTTTGACTTGCTCCAGTGCAGCTTGAAGATCCGCATTATCATCCAGCGTTTTCTGAATCTTCGCCAGCCGCGTTTCGATTTGAGCAATGTGGCTGTCGATTTGCTGGAGGCGGAAGAGTCCGAAAGATGCGCTCATGTTCTGATTATATACGAAAAATAACTCCTCTCTTGTTCAAGAGAGGAGTAGGTTTTATTGCGTCGGCAAGTTGTAGTAGTTATAGACGGCTTTTGTTATATTCGCGATCAATAAATTGGTTGGGTCGAAATCATTTTGCGGAGCCTCGTATGTGTAAACAGAAAGAACAAAGTTTCCTCCCGATGAGAAGACAATCCCGGCTGCGCTAATATCTGTGAGGCCGCATCCAACACAGCGGGAGATCCAGCCGTGCTTCATAGCCACTACAGTACCATCTGGTACGCCCGCTTCAATTAACTGGCCAATCTTATCCTGTTCGAGGTAATTAATTATCTTGTTGCAAACGTCCTTATCCATTTTATCCGGAAAAGCGGCAACTAACGGACCGCCGTCGGTTTGCGCACATTGATAAACATCTTCCAATAGCATCCCCATGTCGGATGTAGTTGTCTCATTGTAGGTATCCGGGTTCGTTATATTACTATCTGATCGTTGATTGGCAGGCGAATTATATGTTTCTAATGCTGCGCATGGGCTTTCGGGGCTGCAATAAAAAGCAATAATAAATGTATTAATGAGACCCAGTTTTTGCATATATTGAGTGACGATTAATGGGCCAATATTGGGATCGAGCAAACGCATCATGTCGTCTGAGGATGGATTATCTGATGCGTGGATCATCGCCAATATTTTTGAATCAGTGTCGAGGTCAACAGGAGCCGTACCGTGTTTAATGAAATATGAGACCAATATCGGTATCTTCATTGTGCTTTGTGCGGCAAATGCTAAATCAGGTTGCAAGGCAACATCTTGGCCCTGGTTTTGTGCAAAATGAATTTCCTGTCCGTTTTGCAAATCAATCACATCAAGACCAATTACTCCATTGAAACCTGATACTTGGATTATTTGTTTGATCTGAGCCTCTAAATCCTGAATGGTGGGCTGCGCGACCGCTGCACGCGTAAACGATAAAACCACGACTCTACTCGTTGCCGACTGTAACGCATCATCAATTAGTGGAACAGCGCGGTCGATATCCAATGTCTGGCTCGGCGTGCCGGGGGTGTAGTTTGGTGTGCCGGGGATTGGCAGGGCCGGCGTTGACGATTGATCGTAACGCGGTGCGACCTCGGTTTGCAAGTACGCACGCAGACGATCTTCAGCGATGGTCGCTCTTAACGGAACCGGAATCGGTTGTGGAGATCGATTCCATAAGTAGTTCCAAAATCCGCCCCAGAAAGAACCGCCGGTGCGTGCCAAGTCCGCGGCAGCAAGCATCGACTCTAAATCCATATCAAAGCCGATCACCGTGGGATCAACTTGAATGATGCCTCCGTTATATTGGATTTGGATCGGGGAGTTGTAAACCTGGAGGACGCGTTGTGAAGCCGCTTGCGGGTCCAAGCCGCCGACCGGCACGCCTGCAATAGTCATGCCGGATGGATAATAATCCCGCTGGCGGCTATATCCAATCAATGAGACGATAGCGAGAATCAACGCAATACTCAATAAAAGAATAGCTGTCGCTCGCAAAATAATGTTTGAATTCCGGTTTCTCACGATGCCTCCAAAAGGTGACATTTGTCACGAAAAAGTATAACACAGGCAAAAGGGGTACCTGTGCTAGAATAGGTTAGCATTTGTTAAGAAAGGAAACCTATGCTTCGCTCATTCCTGATCTATCTTTCCAAAGCCGCCTGGGCGCAGAACATGGTTACAAAATGGAAGTTTGCCTGGCGCACTGCATCCCGATTTGTGGCTGGGACGAGAATCGAAGATGCCATTCGTGCCATTCGCGAGTTGAACGCAAAGAGTATCAACGTAACACTCGATCATCTGGGGGAAAATACGAGTACACCTGAAGAAGCTTCTGAAGCAACGTCTGAAATTTTGAATACACTTGATGAAATAAAAAAGGACGGCGCACGCGCTAACGTTTCGATCAAGTTGACTCAGATCGGTCTCGGCCTCGACGAAAAATTCTGCGCTGAAAACCTGGAGCGGATTCTAACTCGCGCCAAAGATCATGGCAACTTCATTCGTGTTGATATGGAAGATACTCCGTATACGGATAAGACTCTCAACCTATTTTCTCAAATGCGGAAGAAGGGTTATCAAAACGTTGGGATCGTTTTGCAATCCTATCTCTATCGGACGGAAGCGGATGCCCGTAAATTACTTGAAGACCATATCCAGATTCGATTGGTCAAGGGCGCGTATCAAGAGCCGGCTGATAAAGCCTTCCCGAAGAAAGCTGACGTGGATGCCAATTATGATTTGCTTACCAAGATCATGATTGATGCCGCGCTTGCAAGTGGTTCTTCAAAAGTTTCCGAAGACGGACTCTTTCCACCCATCCCAGCGATTGCCACACATGATGAGAAACGGATCGAATTTGCAAAGCAATATGCGACTCGGATTGGACTTCCGAAAGAGGCGCTTGAATTCCAGATGTTATATGGCATCCGGCGCGACTTGCAGGATCAATTACTTAAGGAGGGTTATCCAGTTCGGGTATACGTTCCGTTTGGAACTCATTGGTATCCCTACTTTATGCGGCGGCTGGCAGAGCGGCCGGCTAATATTTGGTTCTTTGTTTCGAATTTCTTTAGAGGATAAAATTGATCTGACCGAGAGTGGCGTCCCGTACTTATGGCGGAACGCCATTTTTTTATTTTGTGGTAAAACAAAGCTATG
>JBAUMB010000051.1:0-34726 GCA_049578465.1 Anaerolineales bacterium | reverse complement strand
CTCCATATGTAACTGGGCATAGCAACAATGGATTTATTGAATATAACGAAAAAATATTTTCATGGTCAGACCAACTCCGCTTAGCAAAAGTAGCAAAAAAACTTGCTTCTATAGGTGCGCATGTGCTAGTTAGCAATGCTAATCATGATCAGATACTTAAACTCTATAAAGGCTTTAATAAGAAAAAGATAGAACGAAATTCAACTTTGGCTGGCGACGTAAACAAACGAGGACCAGTATCCGAAATCCTACTATTTTCAGCAGACTAACAAGGTGATTGAAAAATCTCCATCTAGCACGGAGGAATTATGGCAGAAGTCGTAAGATTAATAGAACCAGAAAAAATCCAAAGAAACCCTGAAAATCCCCGCCTAATTTTTCGGCAAGAGGAATTGGACGCTTTGCAAGAAAGCATTGCAGAACAAGGGATTTTAGTGCCATTAACTCTATATCAAGATGGAAATCAGTTTTATCTACTTGATGGTGAAAGGCGCTGGAGGTCTGCATTAAAGCTTGGATTATCTAAAGTACCAGTGATAATTCAACCAAAGCCTGATCGAATGCAAAACTTAATGATGATGTTTGCTATTCATAAGTCTCGCAAGGATTGGGATCCTCTTCCTACAGCTTTAAAGTTAGCAGACCTCGAAAAAGAGTACGCAAGGCGTAATGGCAAAAAGCCGACGGAAGCTGAATTGGCAGGCATTGCATCGTTGTCGCGAGGAGAAGTACGCCGCCTCAAAAAACTCTTAGGGCTTCCAAGTGAATACAGAAAAATGTTGTTAAATGAGCTTGAAAAACCTCGATCTCTACAGGTGATAACTGTAGATCATGTAATTGAGGCTACGAAGGGAGCAGAAGCGCTCAAAAAGCGCGGGATAATTGATGATGATACAGAAGATAGGCTTCGAAAAGCAATAATTGAGAAGTTTCAAACTAAGGTAATTGGTAACACAGTTGATCCACGAAAACTAGTTCGATTAGCTCAATCGGTCGAACGCAGTGAGATTCCAATGACTGTTGCTAGAAATGTGATTCATAAACTTATAACCGATTCTAAATACAGCATTGATATAGCATTTGCTGAGACTGTAGAACAAGCTGACTTTGAGCATAATCTGGAACAACTGATTGGAAGAATTGTAATTCGATTGGATGAACACAAAGCTAGAGGATACCTAATGTCCCCCAACTTGCGTGATGCCATAGGCATTTTATCCAAAAAGTTAAAAGAACTTATATAGGGGAAAGCTATGCCTCCATTGGTATTTACCACTGTTGCACCTCGCCTCCTTGAATACGCAGAAGCCGCTGCCGATTATTTCAAGACTCATGGATACAAAGTATATCCAGAGAAAATGGAATTGGGTTTCCCGTATACACCAACAATTTTATGCAGAAGAGGTGCGACAACTCTCATGCTAGAGGTATCCAATCGGCTATTAGACGAAAAAAGAACCACTGCATGGATTGGTTACGCTAAATCATCCACTAAAGATACGCGTGTTGCTATTTGTCTTCCGCCAAAAGTAGAAATTCCTACAGAAATTGAATCTAACTTAAGAATTCTTGGCATGGGGTTATATTTTGTGCAGAATGACAATACTCTTTTAGAACGAATTCCTCCTAGAGATTTAGCACTGCAAATACAACTTCCTGAATTAAACTCACTGTCGCATAAACTTCAAAGCTTACTTGGTTCTGTATATGAGCAATTTGAGAGATCACATTGGAGAGAAGGATTCGAGGATGTATGTCAAGTTCTTGAAAATGAAGCAAGAGATTATTTAAAAAAAGGTATAAAGTCAGGGAGAATAACAATAGTTAGCTCAAGAGGCCCTAGGAATCCAACGCAAAATAGAATTAATAAAATGACGATGGGACAATTAGCCATAGCATATTCAAGCATTCAGAACCAAAATTACCTAGATGCACAAATAGGAAAGACTTTAAATAAAATAAACACTGATAGAGTAGGAGTTGCTCATTATAAATCCAAGCCTAGAACAGAAAAGAAGTTGCGGGCAAATGTGGGTCAGGATATTTGGGCAATAATTACGCTTCTTCAAAAAATGGTTTAATATTGATATGCGGTAACTTATTGCTTGTTTTGAAAAAGAGACATTTTGAGATAGAGTAATAAACTGAAAGGACGCCGTTAGGCGTCCTTTGGTTTTGGACGTGAGGAAAAACTAAATCAAAAGGCAGGGGAAGGAACTTCCCCCACGGGGGAACTCAATTACGGAGTGGGGGAACGAACTCCCCCAGCAGGGGAACTAAATTTTCCCACGGAGGAACTAAATCAGAAGGCGGGGGAACTAAATCCCCCCATGGGGGAACTCAATTGCAAGGCGGGGGAACTAACTTCCCCCACAGGGGAACTCAATTACAGGGCAGGAAAAGCCTTTCCCTGCATAAAAAGACGCCGATTCCGGCGTCTTCTCCTTTACCATCTTCTTCATCGGCGCTCTGGGATGCGGTCGCTGGACCACGGCGCGATGGGCGCCATCACCAACTTGCACATTGCAATCAGGGCGCGGTCATAGTTCACGCGCCAACCGGCGAAGTCTTTCCAAGCCTGTTCTCGATCCGCTTTGATGGGCAATCCAGCCGCGGCGAGTTGAGTGAGCGCCTCATCGAATTCCGCTCGGCTGATGCTGATAGGGTCATCGGGGAAGTGCGGATTATGTGGAAGCGGGATTTCAAATGAATGCGTGATCTCATGCAGTGACAAATAACCGGCGCGGATGCATAACGCCGCGGACGATTCATACGGCACATCGACCGCGGAAAGAGTCAAAGAAGCCGCGTCCAACACTGCCCCAGCCGCAGTAATCCACGAGTTCTCCGGACTCGGGGAACGGAAGAAGACCAGCGCGGCAAGCGTCGAATGGCTTTCCTCAATATCCGCGAACCAGGCTTCCCAAGTGCGCCAGTAATCGGCGAGCTTCTCAAGTCCATGGATGCGATTGAAGCGCATCAGCATCTCCAGCGCCGAGGGCGGAGAACCGCCGCGCACTTCCAGCATATTGACCGCCTGCTCGCGCCGCGAAAACGCGGCGTACATGGTCGGCAGATACGCGATCAACAACGCCACCATGATCAACCCGAGCATGGCTTCCGAAAGAACAAATGCCGACATCCAAACCCCATGCGGCGAGTCGAAGCCGAGTGTGAACAGCGATGAACCGCTCAGTTGCAATGCGCCGATGACACTGCCGACGTTCAATGCCCAATAAATGGCGGCATAGCCCAATGCGATTAATAGATACCAGACAGGCAGTAGCATCATCAAGCCAATCGGCGCATAATACGCCATGATCGCGTCACGGCGGTCATAGCTCTTGACAAAGCGAAAAATGAAATCGAACGCTTTGCGCAACACACGCAATACCAAATAGTTTAGAAAACTGCGGGTACTGCGCGGCAATACAAACGTGGAGATGGCTGAGAAGACGGTCAAGACCACGACGATGAGTCCAAATATAAAGACGAGGATATGTATGAAGTTTTCTAAGGAGGTCATGGGCGAATTATAAATCGAAGAAGCAGATAATAAAAACATTTTTCTCTCAACTGAGAGAGAAATGTTTTGTTCATTGATTATTTCGTGACCTTTTCCCAGCCGGTGGTTTGCGTCAAGTCTTTGATGGCAACCATCTCTTGCAAATACATGGCGCTGTATCCGCAGTTGAGACAGATGTAAGGCACAAAGGCTGTTCCGGTTCTAGGGTTTGGTTCACCATTCTCATCCCTCAGATAAACCTTTGAGTTCGAGCTAAAAAACCGAACGGTTTGATTGGCATACACTTCGCTTGAATTGCACATAGGGCAACGTCCGTCTTTCATGTTGGCTCTCCTTGATTAAGCTGAATATAAACAGCGCAACCGAATCAGACAATAGGTTATAAGTCATGCTCGTTTAATTCAAGCGCAGCGCAAAGATACGAAATTCATGTAAAATAAAGGCATGACTACTTATCCGTTCAATGTCACCCGCCTAATTGATATTTGCCGTCAGAACGACGTTTCGATGGTCGGCGTTTTTGGCTCGATGGCACGCGGAGAATCAAAGAAGAAAAGTGATATTGATTTACTCGTCCGATTTTCAAAGCGCAAGAGTCTGTTAGCAGTGGTGCGATTGGAGCGCGAGCTTTCCACAGCGCTAGGTCGCAAAGTGGATTTGCTGACCGAAGCGGCAATCAGTCCTTATTTGCGAGAACGGATTTTGAAAGAGACGCGGGTGGTTTATGAAAAAGGATGATACGATTTATCTACGGCACATGCTCGATGCCATCAAAACGGTCGAAGGATATTTACGCGGAGTCAATGAAACAAAATTCAAAGCGAACAGTTTATTGCAAGATGGAGCGATACGTCAGATTGAAATTGTTGGCGAAGCAGTAAGGCATATCTCAAAAGATTTGCGAAAGATGTATCCTGAAGTTCCGTGGGAGGATATTGCAGGAATGCGCGACAAACTGATCCACGATTACTTTGGTGTTGACCTTGAAAAAGTTTGGCTCACCGCCAAAGAAGATTTACCTCCGCTCAAAAAACAGGTGATTCAAATCTTGAAAGATTACGGGCTGGAATAAAGCTTACTAGTTTTTTGTTTAAGGTCTTTGTTTATATGTAGCCGCTGAATAAAATTCCCTCAAAAAACTTGATGGATGCTTCCCCAATAAACGCGGCTCGCTGAAACCAGCGCGCGGCGTAAGCTCGCGAAACGATTCAAAAGTCAGCGGATGCGGAACCCACGAATTGCCCGAGTCCACGTTGTATTCGACCAACAATAAAATTCCGTTTGGGTTGAGATGTGTCCGCACCTGGCGCAGAATCTTTTCTTTGTCTTTGAAGAAATGCAGAGAGTTTGCCATCACGATTCCATCGAGGGATGGTAATTCGATTGTGCGCGAAAAGTCTGCCGCGAGGATATGCAGATTTTGTGAATCGCCGAAGCGCGCACGATAAACTTGCTCCAATTCATTCAGCCGCGCACGATCTTTATCTACGGCGTAAATGATTGCACTAGTTCCAATCAGTTCACGCAAAGCCAATGTAAACGCGCCTCCGCCCGCGCCGAAGTCCGCCCATGTGCCTCCGAGATTTAAGTTTGCCGGTTTGAGAAGATTGACATGATCGTCATGATCCATGCGGAAATGGTATCATAGACTTCCCATCCCATCACGAGGACAGAAATGAGTTCTGAACCAGATAAAACGCCGGTCGTTAATCACGACCCATATGCAATCTTACATTATCGAGATTTTCGCCTGTTGGAGGTTGGCCGTTTCATCACTACCTTCGGCAGTGAGATGTTAACTTTTGCCATCGGCTGGGAACTTTGGATTCGCACCAGCAGCGCGCTGGCATTGGGCATGGTCGGCTTGGTACAAGTCTTACCCATCTTATTATTATCTCTGCCAGCCGGTCACGTTGCCGATCAATACAACCGCCGCCGTATCGTCGTCATCACCGAAATCGGACTCGCCATTTGTTCGCTGGGGCTTGCCGCGCTTTCGTATGGCCGCGGTGCGTTATGGTTGGTTTATGTATGTCTGCTTGGCATCGGCATTGCGCGCGCCTTCAACGATCCAGCCTCATCTACGCTCCTGCCTGAAACGATTCCGCCCGAACTTTTTTCGCGCGCTGCCACTTGGAACAGCAGTGTTTGGCAATTCGGTTCGATCACGGGTCCAGCTATCGGCGGCGTGATTGTTGCAATCTGGAACCGCGTCGATGTGATTTATGTCTTCGATGCCATCGCTGCCATCACGTTTGCCATTCTCGTGAGTCAGATTCACGGACGTGTCCTGCCGCTGGCGCGTAAATCCGCCACCTTGGATTCGCTTAAGGAAGGCATCCGTTTCATGCGCGATACAAAAGTGATTCTCGCCGCCATCACATTGGATATGTTCGCGGTTTTATTCGGGGGCGCGGTTGCCTTGTTGCCGATCTACGCCACGGACATCCTGCATGTTGGTCCTCAAGGATTGGGAATCTTGCGTGCCGCGCCTTCCATCGGTGCGATCATTATGGCGTTCGCGCTGGCGCATTTACCACCGATGAAAAATGCCGGTCGGACTCTGCTGTTAGCGGTTACCGGTTTTGGAATCGCCACCATCGCTTTTGGTCTTTCCACTTCATTCTGGCTCTCGGTGCTGATGCTTGCTCTGCTGGGTGGCTTGGATAATATTAGCGTGGTCATCCGCGCCACCTTGATGTTGGTTTATGCCCCGGATGAAATGCGCGGACGCGTCTCATCCGTCAATAATATTTTTATCGCGACCTCGAATGAAATGGGCGCATTCGAATCCGGGCTGACGGCCGCCTTGTTCGGTCCGGTGTTGTCTGTGGTCGGCGGCGGTATCGGAACACTGATCGTTGTGATGGCCGTTGCCAGAATCTGGCCCGAGATGCGGCGCTTGAAAACTTTAGATGCGCCTGAATGATTGGAAAAAACAGGACTGACGATAAGTCAGTCCTGTTCATTCTTACCCTAACTTTCCCACCACTGTTTCAACTTCTTCTAAAATCTCTCCCGACTTAACCAACGCTTTCATCTTGTTGTGATCGTTATACAACGGACGATCCACTTCGAGATGATCCACATGTTTACGTATCACATCATGCGCCTTTTGCGTTCCTTTGCCCGGAGTAAATTTACGAAAGTCCAAGGCTTGTGCGGCAGCCATGAATTCGATTCCTAACACACCATAGGCGTTATCCAAAATTTGTCCGTTCTTCAAGGCAGTATTCAATCCCATCGAAACGAAATCTTCCTGATCCGCTGCGGCGGGGATGGATTGAATGCTGGCAGGTGTGGATAAAATTTTTTGTTCTACGATTAAATGGTCGGCGGTGTATTGGCTGAGCATCATCCCAGAATAAAAGCCCGGTTCGTGCGCAAGAAAATCCGGAAGTCCCTGAGAAAGAGCCGGATTCGTTAAACGATTTAATCGCCGCTCCGATAAAACACAAATCATAGTGATTGATACGCCCGCCATCTCCATCGGCAGTGAAACCGGCGTGCCCTGAAAGTTCGCGCCGGTCAAAGTCAGATTCATTTCCGGTACGAAGATCGGATTATCGCCCACGCCGTTCAATTCAATTTCAACTTGCGATCTTGCATATACAATCGCATCGCGCGCCGCGCCGATCACTTGCGGCGTCGAACGCATCGAATACGCATCCTGTACTTTGGTCTTCATCTTGCCCGTTGTCAAGTCCGAGCCTTCGACCATTTTCATAATATTTTTCGCCGATGTAATCGCGCCTTTGAAGCCGCGCAACTCATGAAGCTTCGTATTGTATGGCTTCATATTGCCGAGCAATGCTTCGATAGACATCGAAGCTGCGATCTCTGCTTGCTTTAAGAATCTTTCCATATCGTAAATATGCAGCGCGGACATCGCGGTTAATACATTTGAGCCGTTGATGGTTGCCAAGCCGTCACGCGCCTGCAAGCCGGGAATATCAATTCCAGCGCGCCGCATCGCTTCGTGACCCGCGAGTCGCTCGCCGTTATAGAAAGCTTCGCCCTCGCCCATCAGCAACAACGCGGCTTGGGCCATCGGTGCCAAATCGCCGCTCGCGCCGACTGATCCTTTTTGACAAACAACTGGTGTGACGCCTTTATTTAGCATCTCTACCAGTGTCAGTGTGATCTCCGGTCTGCAGCCTGAATTGCCGTGTGCGTGGACATTGATTCGTCCCGCCAACGCCGCGCGCACATTTTCAATAGGCAATGGATCACCGATACCTGCCGCGTGGTTGTAGATTAAATATTTTTGAAATTCTTTGACTTGATCGTCGTTGAGAACCTTTTCCGAAAATTCCCCGATGCCGGTGTTCGTGCCATACATGATTTCTTTATTCGCAAGTTTCTGCTCCAGCATTGCGCGGCAGACTTTGATTCTTTCCAATGCTTGAGAAGCTAATTCAACTTTTTCATTATCGCGTGCAATCGCAACGAGTTTTTCAATCGTGAGGGCTGAACCGTCAAGAACAATGGTCATATTTCATTCTCCGTAAAGCTTTTTGTTATTGTACTCCAAAGGCTTGACGGGTAAAATCAACGTAAATTTTTAGAGGAGAGAGAATATGCCAGAAGAAAAAGAATATATTCCAAAGCGTGCCATGACCATTCAAGCGCATCCGGATGATCAAGAGTTTTCGGTTGGCGGGACGCTTGCCAAATGGTCAAAAGCCGGATGTGAAATTGTATCGGTGGTTATCACCAGCGGCGACTCAGGTTCGAACGATCCCACCCAAGATGGTTCTTATAAGCCGGTCTTAGCCGAACTGCGCGAGGGCGAACAACGCGCCGCCAATAAAGTTTTAGGCGTGAAGGAAACGATCTTTCTACATTATCCTGATGGCGAATTAGAACCGACGATTCCTCTGCGTAAAGAATTGACGCGTCTCATCCGCCAATATAAACCGGATGTTGTTTTGACGGGCGATCCTGAAGGTTGGTTCTTCGGCAGTGATTACATCAATCATCCTGATCATCGCGCTGCCGCACAAGTGGCCTGTGAAGCGGTATTTCCGTCAGCGGGGACGCGGCTCATTTTTCCGGACCTGTTAGCCGCTGGGTATGAACCGCATAACGTCAAGCGTTTATATATCCACGAAAACGAAAAAGCGGATACGTGGGTTGACATCGGCGAGACGATTGAAACAAAAATCGAAGCGTTAAAGAAACACGTCAGCCAGATTGACACGCACGAAGTGGATAAATGGATGTACGAATGGGCGGAGGGCGCAGGCAAGGCAAAAGGAATCAAATACGCCGAGGCTTATCGCGTGATGATTTTGCAGGATGAAGAAGATAAAGGTTAGACTTTGGGCGAGACGATGAGTCTCGCCCTTTTTTTGAGCACGAATGGGTGGATGTAAATTTGTACAAACAACTTGACTTTAGCCCTCCATTGTGCTATCTATAGATAAATTTCAATTGAGGTTCTTTAATGCACCGTGAACGTGTTTCTGAAAATGTATTCTGGTTTCAAAGCGAAATCTACGCTCAAGTGACGGCAGGGGTGGTGGTGGGTCCGCAATGGGCGGTTGTCATTGATACGCTGGCGCTTCCCGATGAGACGCTCGGTATGCGTGAGTTCATCGAACATGAACTCAGCGTGCCGGTGCGTTATGTGATCAATACTCATTATCACGCCGACCATGCTTGGGGAAATTGTTTTTTTCCCGATGCGACCATCATTGCTCATGAACTTTGCCGCACCTTGCTTGACGAGCGCGGCCGGCCGTCATTGGAAACGGCGCGCAAGCAAAACGCCGCTCTCCGTCAAGTCAAAATCGTTTTGCCACATCTGACATTTGGTGCCGGTGAAATGAACCTGCGTGTTGGCAAAAAGAATCTGAATATTTTTCCGGCTCCCGGCCATAGTCGCGACGGCATCGCTGTGCTGGTCGAGGAGGATCGCGTCCTTTTCGCTGGCGATGCATTCATGCCTTTGCCGTATGTCGTGGACGGCGACATTGACGATATTGCCGCATCCATTAAAAAGATTGGACGCATGGGACTGGAGAATATCGTCCAGGGTCATGGCGATATTATTTTGCGCGGCGAAATCGATGCGGCCGTACGGGAGAATCTCACCTACATCACCAACCTCAAGAGAGTCGTCAAAGCCGCGGCACGGCGCAAGTCCGTGGATGAGACATTGGATTCAATGAGAATTGAGGAGTGCGGCAAAAGCCGCGTGCATCTGGGCGGTCTTGCTGAAGGTTTGCACAAGCGCAATCTGCAAACGTTAATCAAGCGCGCGCGCGAAGAATAAGGATCATCATAAAATATAAAAGGCAGACCAATAAGGTCTGCCTTTTTGTTTACTCTGTTTTTTTCGTCTCGGCTTCTTTCTTTTTCCACGGACGCCAGCCATGAAATCGTTCGCGTCCTTCGATCAAAGCTTTGATATTGGGCCGTAATGCCCAAAGAAGAATGAAAAAGGTTGCCACTCCATAAATAATATATTGCCAATGAATGGAATATCCCAGAAAATAGAGAATGGCGAAAATTGCAGTTGCAGTGAGTGAAATGCTGATGGTTGCAATGGATGCATAGCCTACGCCAAAGAACATCAAAAGCGGAATGGGGGTTCCAAAAAGTATCAACCACCACATAGGCCATAACAAGCCAATCGCTCCGCCCGCGGCGGGTGCGCCTCCGGCTCCGCCGCGCAAACGAAGCTTTCCTTCTGAATGACGTTCTAAAAGAAAAATAGAATAGTTATGTCCGAGCACCGCTGCGATGGGAGCAAGTACTTCTATCCAAACATTGGTGGTAAATGTACGCGCCAGCCAAACGGCTGCGATTCCCTTGAAGATATCGAATACCGTAGTTGCCGCTCCTGCCCAACAGCCAGCCGCACGCATGGCATTTGTTCCGCCGGTGCGTCCGCTGGCAACTTGGCGAATATCCTTGCCGGTCGCCAGTTTGACAATCAGCAGGCCGAACGGTATTGCTCCCAAAAAATAAGCTAGCAGAACCACACCGGCATCGATCAATAGCTGCATAACTGCTCCTCCATGTTGGGCAGAAACTGTAACACATGAAGTCTGTTAAGGTTGCTCGCCGTCTATGATTTTTAGCGTTACTTCTGTTGCTTGCTTATTCTCAATCCAAAAACCGTGCGCGATCCAATCGCCTTTTAACCGCGACCATATGATTTGTATAACCGGATAAGCCGCCTCTTCAATATCGGTAGCGGAAACCGTTTCCGGCCCGGCGGGATGCGAATGAAAAATTCCGATTAAATCCAATCCATTCGAGTCGATCCATTTAAATGCTTCGAGCTGTTCTTCCGGATTCATCCGAAACCTTAGGCGACTTTTGGCTTGATTCCCGATCAATAAAACTTTTTCTACCCAATTATTTTTTCCCGCCAATAATCCACACGCTTCGAGCGGCGCCTGAGCTTGAACGTGGTCGCGCATAATCTCCCAATCTTTGCGTTTGAGATTCAATTCCATTAATGGATAATGATCGCCGCGATCCACGCCGCGCTTAGAATCATTCCCGGTTCAAGCGCGGCCCGCCGCAACGGAACATCTTCGCTAAGATTAGATGCGAGGGCAGTGAGTCCATATAACGGACCCAGCAGAATCAAGCCGAATTGCAACGGTGAGATTGGCCAGTAATGCACACTGGCCGCGATCTGCGTGCAAGCTACGGCGATGCCAATTGCCCATGGAAATTCCCAGTGACTGCTGAGGCGAAGATGAAGAGTGCGCAAAGCGACCAATCCGGCGGCAATGAAGACGGCTGGCGCAACGATAAAGAGACGCGTGCCGGCCGCGCGCACTGCAATGGCCAGCATGAGAAACAACGCGTAAGAAAGCGCGATGAGCGCAGCCGATGCGAGTGCGTACGTCGGCGCACCGGTATCCACGGAAACATATTCCGCGATGAAGATCGAAACAAGAATTCCCGCGCTGATCGCCAAACCGATCCACCAAAGCTTGCCGAAAGGCAAAACATCGAGGCTCACGCCGATGATAAAGGCGGTGAGCGCTGGTAATAGCCAATGCTCAATGGTATTTCCCTCTAAAGAAGGATGACTATGTAACAGCCAATTCATGCCGGTTGCGGTGAGACCGGTTGCCATGACGGTCATCGCGCTGCTGAGGGTAAGAGGATAAGCAAAGTAAAAACCGGGCAACTGTAGGGTCAGAGTGAAGCCCGGAGCATTGATCAGACGCGTCAGCGCATAAGCCAGCAGGACGGCCGCGGTCAAGACGCCGATGCGGTTTCCATCCGGCAAATAGCTTTCTTCCTGTTCCATGAATTGATTTTACCCGATATGAAGTGAACAGAACGATGATTGAAGCGGTATGGTAGAATCAAAAGGCTATGAACTTAAAGAACGAAATTCAAACCCTACCTCCGCCGCCCGGCATCATAGGTTCACTCAAAGCCGGTTTTGATATGATCGCCGGGCATATTACTGCGATCGTGTTGCCATTAGTGCTCGATTTGCTGTTATGGCTTGGTCCGCGCGTTAGTGTGAATCAACTGATTCAGCCCGTCTTGGCTGAATTCCAAAGTTTTGCTTCGGGAACCGGAATCTCTGCCAGCGATATTAAGAACGCAATGGATATGTATTCGCAGTTCTTTCAACAATTTAACCTGTTGGGCGTTTTGCGGACTTTTCCCATCGGCGTACCAAGCCTGATGAGCGGCGAGATGCCGCTCGGATCGCCGTTGGGCGCGCCTGTAATTTTGCAAGTTAACTCTTCCGGACAATTATTCGGTCTGCTCCTTCTTCTCACGGTTTGTGGTTGGATTTTCGGCGGCCTCTATTTTCGATGGATCGCCTCGCTGATTGTTCCTGAGACATCCACCGCAACATTTCGCGCGATCTTGCAAACTATTTTTTACTCAATGCTTTGGTTTGTTGTGGCATGGATCATCGGCGTGCCGCTTGGCTTGCTTTTATATATTCTCTTTGCGATCAATTCGTTGCTCGGAGAAGGCGCGTTGTTATTGTTGGTATTCCTATCGATGTGGTTGATCGTGCCGTTTTTCTTTTCATCCTTCGGAATTTATCTCCGCAAGCAGAATGTATTTATATCTTTCCTGAGCGGCCTTCAACTGGCGCGTTTTGCTTTGCCGACCAGTAGTCTATTTGTTTTGACGATGTTGCTGATTGGCGCAGGGTTGAACTTCCTGTGGGCTATACCCGACAGTAATACATGGCTAACGTTGGTTGGCATCCTTGGACATGCGTTTATCATGACTGCCTTAGTAGCCTCATCGTTCGTTTATTATCGGGATACTACGGCCTGGTTGCAAACGGTGATGGAAAAATTGCGAGCAACTACGCCGACAACGCAAGCATAATTATTACGTCATTACGAGACTGCAACACAAGTCGGAGTAATGATATGTATGGAGGATTTTGTGGCTGAGAAGAAAGAAAAGAATACCATCAATTACGATGTCAGTTCCATTCAAGCCCTAGAAGGCATTGAGCATGTCCGTAAACGCCCGGGCATGTATGTAGGCGGCACGGACATCAAGGCTTTGCATCATCTTGTATATGAGGTTGTGGATAACGCCATCGATGAAGCATTGGCCGGTTCTTGCACTCGGATCAATATTATTATCCACGAAGACAGCAGTGTGACTATAGAAGATAACGGGCGCGGTATTCCAGTCGGCCCGCATCCTACGAAAAAAGATGCGAATGGTAAACCGATGGAAACCGTTGTTGTGGTCATGACCATCATCGGTGCGGGCGGCAAATTCGGCGGCGGCGGCTACAAAGTCTCCGGCGGTTTGCACGGCGTTGGCGTCAGCGCAGTGAATGCTCTATCTGAGTGGATGACGACTGAAGTCAAGCGTGATGGAAAATTGTGGCAGCAAAACTATAAGCGCGGAGTCCCGCAAGGCACGATCAAACAAATTGGCAAAGTCGCCAAAGATGAAACCGGCACCAAGCAGTCATTTAAATTCGACAAACAAATCTTTACCGAAGATATTGATTATCGTTTTGATACGCTTGTTCAACGATTCCGCGAGATGGCGTTCGTGACGCGCGGTGTGACAATTTACTTTGCGGATGAGCGCACAAATCATGAAGTGACGTTTTACTTTGAAGGCGGACTGACCTCCTTCGTCCGTTATTTGAATCGCAACCGCGAAAATCTTCACCCAGTGGTTCACGTTGAAAAGGAAGTGGAAAATATCGGCATCGAAGCCGCCATCCAATATACCGACTCATATACTGAATCGGTATATTCATTTGCCAACACGATCAATACGATTGATGGTGGCACGCATCTTACCGGACTTCGTTCGGCAGTGACGCGCGTGGTCAATGATTACGCACGCAAGAATGGTTTGCTCAAAGATGCGGACCCGAATTTTTCCGGTGACGATACGCGTGAAGGTCTGACCGCGATCGTTTCGATCAAGCATCCCGATCCGCAATTTGAATCGCAGACCAAAGTCAAGTTGATGAATCCCGAAGTGCAAACATATTCCCAGCAGATCATCGGCGAGGCATTCGCAACCTTCCTCGACGAGAATCCGCAAGCCGCCAAAGCGATCATTGCCAAGTGTCTGACGTCGGCGCGTGCCCGCGATGCCGCCAAGAAAGCGCGCGATCTTGTCATCCGTAAATCGGCGCTCGAATCTTTAACATTACCCGGCAAGCTGGCGGATTGTTCCGAGCGCGATTCAACGAAGACAGAGTTATATATTGTGGAAGGTGATTCGGCTGGCGGTTCAGCCAAGCAAGGCCGCGACCGGCACTTTCAGGCTATCCTGCCGCTGCGAGGCAAGATCATGAACACGGAGCGCGCACGCCTCGATAAAATTTTATCGAGCAACGAAATTAGAGCGCTGATCTCCGCACTTGGCACCGGCATCGGCGACAATTTTGATATGGAAGGCTTACGCTATGGCCGAATTATTATCATGACCGATGCGGATGTGGATGGTAGTCATATCCGAACCTTGCTGCTGACATTCTTTTTCCGCTATATGCCGCATTTGCTGGAAGATGGTCACCTTTATATTGCCCAGCCTCCGTTGTTTCGGGTCGCTTATAAAAACCAAGTCAAGTATGCCTACAGCGATCAGGAGAAAGATAAAATTGTCAAAGAGGTTGGGAGCGACAAAGCCAACGTCCAGCGCTATAAGGGCCTCGGCGAAATGAACCCGCAACAGTTGTGGGAGACGACGATGAATCCGGATAACCGCACCCTGCTCCTGGTCACGGTGGACGACGCGGCGGAAGCGGATCGCACCTTCGACATGTTGATGGGCGACGCGGTGGATCCACGCAAGCGGTTCATCCAAACCCATGCAAAATACGTGAGAAATCTCGACATCTAGTCGTCAAAGTGAAATCAGGCGGGGTGGACACGGAAAGTCCGCCCCGCCTCACTTAACGGCTTTGTTATGAAAGTAGCATATTTTTCTTTGTATAATCTGTGTAAAATACTTTAGTGGACTTTCTTAATTCAGCAACTTCTATGTCGATTTCTAATCGCTCGAATACCATCATCAATCAGGCGCTTCAAGCCGTAGCGTTTATCTACCAGTTTTTGGCGGTAGCGACTTTTATCACCGCGTTCTTTCTCGCCAATTGGTGGATGAATGCCCCTTTCCTTGGTGCGTTTTATGAGCACACGATGGTGTTCAACGGCGTCGTTCCGGCAGGGACAGATGCGTCTTGGGACCTTCGCAATCAGGGCGTGAAGCTGGGAGACCAGCTTATTTCGGTCAACGGTCAAGCAGTCCAGAACACATTTGAAGTCCAAAGCATCTTGAGCGGTTTTCATCCGGGCGATCAAGTTCCCGTGGTCGTTCGCTCTCCAGATGGAAATCAGAAAACCTATAACGTCACGCTTCATGCCTTTTCATCTCAAAATCGATTCATTTACTTTATCATTCCGATTTTGCTTAGCCTGATCTTCCTCGCCATCAGTCTTTGGATATTCGCGATCCGCCGCGCAGAATCTGCAGGGCGCGCGTTTTCCTTGTTCGCGTCGTCATTGAGTATCGCCGCCGGTTCGCTCTTCGACCTGTATACTACTCACAGCTTGACTTATATCTGGACCTTGAGCCTCGTGATGGCCGGCGGAGCCCTGATTGATCTTGCTTTGGCTTTTCCACGGGAAGCGAGTTTTATCGCGGGACGTTCTTATCTTCGTCGAGCAGGCTACGCCATCGCTTTTATCCTTTGCGGGTATGCCTTTACCACTCTGTTTAATTTCTCTCATCCCGAAGACTATATTCAAGCCTGGCGATTTATTTATATCTTTGTCGGCTTGTCCAGCATCATCTACATTTTATTCAATGTTTATTACAGTGTTGCAGCGCCATCGCCGGTGATCAAGGCGCAAGCTCGCATGATCTTAACCGGAACCATCATTGCTTTGGGCCCGATCACTTTTTGGTTTCTCACAACGCCTTTTAATCTCTTTGACTTTACGCCTTATTTGCTGGTCCCCATTATCGTTTTTCCTTTAACTCTCGGTTACGCCATTCTGCGATTCCGTTTCTTAAGCACCGATGATTGGATGCGTCAAGGATTGATCTATGTTCTGCTGACCATTTTCATTGTCGGCGGATATGCCTTGCTGGTCAGCGGCTTGAGCCTGATTTTCAAAGCCGCGATGCCGGCATCGAATCCTTTTTGGGTCGGCGGATTAGTCTTTGTGATTGCGATCTTTCTTGACCCAGTGCGGATTCGAACTCAAGGTTTTGTAGATGCCACCTTCTTCCGCGGCCGGCGTGCCTACGCTGAAAGTATTCAAAACTTCGCCAACGAATTAAATAGCGCCCTCGATCTAAATTCGATTGGCCGCACTCTTCGAAGGCAGGTCAATTCCACGCTAGGGCCGGATCGGCTCCACATCTACGTTTATGATTCGCTCAACGATCAATATGCCGCTTTGCCCGCCGAAGATGGGCGCGCGAGCACAGACATCCGCTTTTCATCCAGCAGTGCTTTAGCACAATATTTTGTCGCAGAGCAATTGCCCTTATATCTTGATGAAGCATCCCTGCCTGAAAGTTTGAAAGCCGAACAAACGCGGCTTGCCTTAATGGGAGCGCGCCTCTTTGTTGTCTTGCCCGGCCACGGACAACCGACAGGCTGGCTGGCATTGGGAGCGCGCCGCGTGGGTCAGCCCTACACGCCTCGCGATCTGGTCTTTCTTGAAAATTTATGTGATCAAGTTTCGGTCGCCATCCAGCGTATTCAAACGGTTGTGAATCTTGAGCGGCGTGTTCAGGAAATGAACGCGCTGACGCGCGTCTCACAGGGCGTCAACGTCACTTTGACCTTTGACGATGTTCTCGAACTGATCTACGCCCAGACGTCGCAAATCATTCCGGCCTCTCATTTGCATATCACGCTCTATAACAAGACCAACAATTATTATTATTATGGCTTCTGCGTTGAAAATGGCGACCGCGTAACGAACCGCGAAAATGTTCCTTATCCGCCGAATACGGGACTGAACCCGGAAATCATTCGCAGAGGCCGTCCCATTTTGACCCAAGATTATCTGCGAGAATGTCAGGCGCGTAATCTGGCGCCTGAAACAGAAGGTGTCTTTGCTTGGATGGGAGTTCCGCTTAATGCAGGCGCTGAGTCGATTGGCGCGTTAAGCGTTGGAAGTCGCGATCCGGGCATTGCATACACCCGCGGTCAACTTGAACTTTTGCAAGCTCTTGCCGATCAGACTGCTGGTGCGATTGTAAAGGCTCGCTTGCTGCAAGAAACGCAACAACGTGCGCGGCAGCTTGGCACTTTGAATGATGTGACGCGGCAATTAACTTCTACGCTGGAGATCGAACCTCTACTTCAGAATGTGCTTGAAAGCGCGGTGAACATCTTAAATTGCGAAGCCGGTAGTTTGTTCCTTGTGGACGATCAAACCAAAGAATTGGTCTTTAGAGTGACAGTCGGGCCGGTGGCAAAAGATTTACTGGGTCAGCGCCTTCCAGCCGGAAGCGGAATCGTTGGACGTGCAGTTACCACGCGCGGGCCGGTGATCGAAAATGATGTTAAGCATTCCCCCGGCTGGAGCGCCAACACCGATGAGAAAACCGGTTTCATGACGCGTGCCTTGATGGCTGTGCCTCTGCAAATCAGAGATAATGTTATGGGTGTAATTGAAGTCATCAATCGCCGTGACGGCTTGCCCTTTGTCGATGAAGATCAAGCGTTGCTGACAGCATTTGCTGGGCAGGCGGCGGTTGCTTTGGAAAATGCTCGACTCTTTACATTAACAGATCAGGAACTCGCGGCGCGCGTCGAAGAACTCTCCGTGATGCAACGTATTGACCGTGAACTTAATGCCAGTCTTGAAATGGATCGCGCCATGCGCATCACGCTTGAATGGGCCATGCGTCAATCGGGAGCGGATGCCGGTTTGATCGGCATGATCGAAGAAGATAAACTGCATATTGTGGCGCAGCAAGGTTACGAAGAACATTTGGCAGGTTTCCATAATCAATTGATGCCGTTGAATCTTCCGGCGTTGAAAACAGCCTACGAAAGCGGCCAGCCGCAACGGGTTGTGTTGGATGCGAAAGGCACCGATGGTTTATTGCCCGGCGCGCATACTCAAATTGTCATTACCATTCGCCGTGAAGCCGCGGTCATCGGATTGGTGCTTCTCGAAAGCACAAGCGATACACAGCAGGACATCGCGTTTTTGAATCGTCTAAGCGATCATGCCGCCATTGCGATCTCAAATGCTCAACTGTATGATGAAGTTCAGCGCGCCAATCTTGCCAAGAGCGAATTCGTTTCCTTTGTGGCACATGAACTGAAGAACCCGATGACTTCGATCAAAGGTTATAGCGAATTGCTGGCGGCCGGCGCAGTTGGTCAGATCAACGAGATGCAAGCTAATTTCTTGAGCACGATTCGCTCGAATGTGGAGCGTATGTCTACGCTCGTTTCGGACCTGAATGATAATTCCAAGATCGAGGCGGGAAGTTTGCGCCTGGACTATAAAGCGGTGGAAGTAAATGATTTAGTAGACGAAGTGATGCGCTCCACAAAGCGTCAGACCGAAGACAAGAAGCAAAGTGTCAACGTTGATATGCCGTCCGACTTGCCGAAGGTTTGGGGCGACCGCACGCGCCTTGGACAAGTCTTGACGAATCTCGTGAGCAACGCCAATAAATATACGCCGGAAGGCGGAGCCTTGTTGATGGGAGCCGAACTTTCCGAAAACCGCTGGGATTTGGAAGGCGCTAAAAAAGTTATCCATCTTTGGGTGAAAGATAATGGCATCGGCATTAATCCTGAGGACCAGCAAAAGATCTTCCAAAAATTTTTCCGTTCCGAAGATCAGAAAGCGCGCGAAGCTCCGGGCACCGGCTTGGGTCTGAACATCACCAAGAGTCTGGTTGAGATGCAGGGCGGACGCATTTGGTTCGAGAGTGAATTTCGTCAGGGAACGACTTTTCATTTCACGGTTCCGGTCGCTGAGAACTAGTTATGTTATTTATAGTTGAGGAATAAATCTAATGACAATGCAGGCCGCTGTTGGAGTTGCTCAAGCACTTGATGGACGCGAAGCCGGATTGCAAGCCGCACATCAAGCGTTTAATCGTCTCGGCGCGGGAACTCCGGGATTGGGGATTTTGATCGCGTCGCATCAATTTCAAGCGCGGGAAGTAGCGATTGGTGTTGCGAGTCTATTAGGCGATGCGCCATTGATCGGATTTAGTTCGCCAGCCGGATTAACCAACTCGGGCCAGCACGCGAACTCCGTTGTGCTGGCTTTGCTCAAAGGTGATTTCGAAGCCGAGGCTCATTGGCTTCCCGGTTATGCCCAATCGGGCCGCGAGACGGCCGCGGCTTTATTGCAATTGGCTTCAGTACATAAAGATAATGAAGCCGCGCTTTTATTTGCGGATGGTTTTAATGGCGATGCCGAACAGTTGTGCTCCGCGATTCAACCGGGCATGTTCCCGTTCGCTGGCGGACTTTCAAGCGGTGATTTGCATACCGGCAACACCTATCAAATGGCCGGCAACCAAACCGGAACAGGCAGTTTGGCAGCCGCGTTTTTGCGCGGCAATCTGCGTGTGGGGATTGGATATGCTCATGGCTGGGATCCGGTTGGCAGTCAATTTCGTGTGACGCGTTCGCGCGGCTTCTGGCTTCGGACTTTAGATGGACGTCCGGCTTCGGAAGCGTATGCAGATCTCTTCGGCTATCCGGCGCGCGATTGGGCTTTTCCGCCGCTGAACTATCTGGCGCGTCTCTATCCGCTGGGTGTCGAGCAGGGCGACGAGTTGATCGTGCGCGCTCCGATTCGCGTCGAAGCCGATGGAAGTTTCCGCATGAACGCCAACGTCCGCGATGGGATTGACGCATATCTATTAGTGGGAAGTAATGCGGCTTGTGAAAAAGCCGCGGGTCAAGCCGCCCAACAAGCGTTGATGGCTTTAGGGAATGCGAAGCCGTTCTTTGCGCTGGTGCTGGTGGATGTGGCGTGGCAAATGCTTCTAAAAGCCAAACCGGGTGCGGAGATTACTGCCGTACAAGATATCCTTGGTTCATTTGTGCCGATTGCGGGAGGTTATACCCTTGGACAAATCGTTCCCGGCAAAGACGGCGCATCTCCACATTTTCTTAACCAGCATATCGCTGTGATTGCGTTTGGGGAAAATCCAACTTAAGTTTTCTTTATAAACGGCCTCTCCTTCGAAATTAATTTTACAAAGTATTGCTCTTGGCGGCTTGAGCAATGAATCATCTTAAAAAGACTTCGATTGACTACATAAAAGTAGCGTGCCGTTTTAGTAATTCATTTTAAAATTAAAAAGTAGATTCGATATAATTGAGAGCATGAAAATAATCATCATTCCCTTTTTGTTTTTTGTTTCTGTAATACTGCTTGCGTTGGGCTTTGACCATAATGCATGGGGCGTAGTTCGCGAGAAGAAATTCGAAACCTTCCAGAACGATAGTGAGAGTCTGGTAATGGCGCGCATGGTCGCCTCGCGCCAATATGGTTTGACTTCCTATGGCGCGTTGATGGGTTGGGGTGACGCAGACCCTTTGAATCTGCACGACAGCGATTATCAACATCAATACGATGTTTATTTTGCCGGTAGCGATTTTCAGGCCTATTCTGTTTATAAATCCCAGACAGGGTTTCAAGCCTTTTTCTTCAGCGTGCTGGATCGTTTAAGTCCCTTGGCTCCGAAATGGAATCTGCGTTTGTTCCGCGGCTTGATGGCGCTCCTGTTAGCTCTCACGCTCTCTTTTTTCATTCTATGGATTTATCGCGAATTCGGAGGATTCACGGCTTTAATTGTGTTCCTTACGACTTTATTATCCCCATGGATAACATTGTTTGGCCGCAATTTACTTTACTTCACATGGGCGTTTTATCTTCCCATGCTGTTGACAGCATTCTATCTGGCAAGGGAGAAACGAAGCGGCCAGGCATCGAATAAAATGCTGGGCTGGTTGGTTTTCGCGGCGGTGGCGTTCAAATGTCTCTTTGATGGATACGACTTTATTATTCCTTCGTTAGCCATGGTATTTATTCCGATTATTTATTATGGCTTCCTGGATAAATGGAGTTTTCGAAGATTCGTAACCAGGCTGAGTGTGGCGATTGTCGCCTGCGCCGGGGGTGTGCTCACCGGGATTATTATGCTGGCTTTTCAGCTCCGTTTCGTAGATGGAAGTTTCAGCGCGGGCCTCGCGGATGTCTTAAGCACATTTGGCAGGCGCACCTACGGCGACCCGAGTCTTTATCCTTCCATGTATGCCGAATCTTTAAAAGCGAATCCGATTTCTGTTTTGGCGACTTATCTGTTCAATGATTATGTTCTGGCTTTCATTAATCTGCATTTCTTTGATTTGATTGTTATCGTCGCAATCTTTACATTGATCTATCTTATGATTGATAAATTTATCAAATTGAATCTATTGAATAAAAGCCGGGCTTATGCATTGATAGGAGCAACCTGGGTTTCGGTTCTATCTCCGATTAGCTGGTTTGTGATTTTTAAAGGTCAGGCTTACGTTCATACCCATACTAATTATCTGGCATGGTATATGCCTTTTACATTTTTTGCTTTTGCTTTATGTGCGTTTGTTGGTCGGGATATTGTCCAATCTTTCTTTCGACGAAGATCAGCGCTGCCGAAATGATAAAGGCTGACATCAAGTCAGCCTTTATCCTGAGGAGGAGCAATTTATTTATGCAGGCATGTTGACTTTTGGCAGGTCGGCCATTGCAGCTTGAACCGCCTCAGCAGGATATTCGTAGTCGTCCAGTTTCCCGTTCAAGAATGATTCATACGCGCCCAGATCAAAATGACCGTGACCCGATAAGTTGAACACGATCACGCGCTTCTCGCCTTTTTTCTTGGCGTCCAGCGCTTCGTCAATTGCGGCGCGGATGGCATGTGCCGATTCAGGGGCGGGAATGATTCCTTCGGTGCGCGCAAACTGAATGGCGGCCTCGAACGTCGGCTTTTGTTTAACAGCAATGGCTTCGATCAGCCCGGCATCATAGAATGCGCACAGGCTTGGCGCCATGCCGTGATAGCGCAATCCACCGGCATGAATGGACGGCGGGACGAAGCTGTGTCCGAGTGTGTGCATCTTGACAACCGGAGCCATCTTGGCGCTATCACCGTAATCGAAGGTGTACACGCCTTTGGTCAGCGAAGGAGCGGCAGTGGGTTCGACGGCAAGCAAGCGCGTCTTTCGTCCGTTCTTCAAGTTCTCGCGTAAGAACGGATAAGCCATGCCGGAGAAATTCGATCCGCCGCCCACGCATCCGATCACGACATCCGGATATTCATTTGCGAGATCCATTTGCTTCAGTGTTTCTTCACCGATCACGGTCTGGTGCATCAACACATGATTGAGCACCGAGCCGAGACTATATTTCTTTTTGCCTCCCGATGTGGCCGCGGCTTCGACCGCTTCCGAGATGGCGATGCCGAGTGAACCTGGGCTGTTCGGATCTTGCTTCAAAACGGAGCGGCCGTAATTGGTCCGGTCTGTAGGGCTGGCAAAAACTTGCGAGCCATATGTTTCCATCATCACGCGGCGATACGGCTTTTGTTGATACGAAATCTTGACCATATAAATTTCAAGATCAAGATCGAAGAAGTTGCATGCGAATGCCAACGCCGAACCCCATTGGCCCGCGCCGGTTTCCGTGGTGAGGGCTTTTGTCCCAGCCTTCTTGTTATAGAATGCCTGCGGTATGGCGGTGTTCGGCTTGTGACTTCCGGCAGGCGAAACGCTTTCATTTTTATAATAAATATGCGCGGGCGTATCCAATGCTTTTTCCAATCGACGCGCACGAATGAGCGGCGTAGGTCGATATAATTTATAAATCTCGCGCACTTCTTCTGGGATTTCGATATATCGTTCTTTTGAGATTTCCTGCAGGATCAAATCCATTGGGAACAAAACCGATAGAAAATCCGGGGTGACCGGCTCGAGCGTTCCGGGATGCAGAACGGGTGTTGGCGGAACCGGGCTATCGGCCATCACGTTGTACCAAAATTTTGGCAGGTCAGATTCGTTCAATAGAAAACGGGTTTGGTCAGACATTTTTTCTCCTTTTGATTATTTAAGATTTGATCGATTGATTTTTTATTTACAAGGATGTTATTGCAAGGAGCGGAGCGACGTGGCAATCTTGAATTAGTCAGGGCGGATGAAAAATAAATGAGAACATCGCAGCCTCACGGGATGAACCCTAGAGACGTGCGCTCTGGGGCAGGAAGCAGGGCGCGTTGATTTGAATCGCGCGTCACTTCTTGCTCGATCAATATCTGCGCGGCAGGAAGCGAGTTGTCATGAAGTCCATCGCCGAATTGCTCCTGCAAATTAACTATCTCTGCTGGACCTTGTTCTTTCGAAATGTCATTTTGCGGATTCATTGTTTCTCCTTTTCATCAGTTAAAACAAACAGCGTTCATCTCACTTGATAGTTTTTGACTTATCAAAATGGGACGAACGCTGTACGCTATGCGGTTCGTGGTGCCACCCAAGTTAGGCTGTGTTTAACAAAAAATCCCGTTATGATGCAACGGGAAAAAGCCAGCCTCACTTTGTTCAATCAACTAGCCTCTTCGACTAAGTGATCTAGCCTTGATAACGGTGGCGTTCCGTCAGAGATTACTAAGGCAATTGTCCCGTTCGTCTTGAAGCTCGGAGGTCCATTCGGCGCTGTCGTCTCGGGCAGGCTTTCACCACTTCGTCTGCTCTCTGGAACCGTCGTCCAGCGCGTACTCGTCCTCGTCACAACTTTTTGTATATTGGGCTGTATTATATGCGAGATATGGCGGATGTCAAGGCTGGTTTAATATTTAATGTAAGAATCCCCTTGGCGCTGTATACTATATAAGCAATACGTTATTGCAAGAAGTTGTAATAGAGAGTATACTGTAAAAATGTTATTGAAAAAACTTACAATAAGGAAACTCTATGACTTGTGGCTCTGAATATGCTCCTCAACTTCGTGCTTCTGGCTTTCGCATGACTCCACAGCGGATGGCGATCCTGCATGTGCTTCATCATTCCGGCGAGCATCTTTCACCGACCGAAATCTATAAGAAAGCCCGTCGTGACACACCTAGTTTGACGGAACCGACTGTCTATCGCACACTGGAATTTTTGGAAAAGAATGGATTGGCGATTTCTTCTCAGGTAAGCAATGGAAGACTTGCTTACGAGATTGCCGGGAGAAATCATCATCATTTGATCTGCCAATCGTGCGGGAAAAGTTTTGAGGTCCGGCCTGAAGCGCTTGAAAGTTTAATTCGTCAATTGGAGAAATCGAGCGGATACCGTTTTATCAACAGTCATGTGACGTTCTTTGGCATTTGTCCAAAGTGCCAAAAAAACAAGTCCAAGAAAGGAGACTGATAAGATGTTTACCCAATCTAAAAGAGTCAAGCTGCTCGTTATTTATTACGGCGCGTTGCTGCTGTGGTTAAGCACAACCGCCATGCACATCCCGGATGGTTATCTGAGTCCGGTGACATGCATCATCATGTTCTTGATCGCGCTGCCGTTTTGGATTATCGGCATTCGCAAGATTCGTGAGAAGTTGAATGCGCGCAGTGTGCCGCTGATTGCTCTGCTCTCAGCGTTTTCGTTTGTGATTATGATGTTCAACTTTCCGATCCCCGGCGGGACAACGGCTCATGCGATCGGCGCGACCATTGCCGCAATCATTCTTGGACCGGAGCCTGCCACGATTGTGGTATCCATCGCGTTGCTCATTCAGGCTCTTTTCTTCGGTGATGGAGGCATTACTGCATATGGCGCCAACTGTTTCAACATGGCAATAACCGTCCCTTATATTGCTTATGCAATTTACAGCGCTTTCTCAAAAAATCAGGCTTTGACTTCCAAGCTGCGTTTGGTTGGAGCCTTTGTCGGTGGCTGGACGGGCGTGACCGTCGCGGCTTTCTTTGCCGGTGTTGAATTTGGAATTCAGCCGCTTCTTTTCAAAGCCGCAGATGGGACTCCGTTATATGCGCCTTATCCACTCTCGATTTCGATTCCCGCGATGGTCATCCCTCATGCTCTAATCGCGTCGGTGGCGGAAGGAATATTGGCGGCGTTGGTGGTCGCTTATTTGCAGCGCTCGAACATTGCTGTATTGGAAGCGGCTGAAAAGCCTGTAGTTCTTGCAGAAGCGGGCGGCTTACGGAAACTGCGTTGGTTATGGATTGTGTTAGCGATTCTGGTTGTGGCTTCGCCTTTGGGATTGCTTGCACCGGGGACGGCATGGGGCGAATGGGGAACGCACCAACTGACTCAGAAAGGTCTTGCATCTATTCCGGCTGGCATGCAACAACTGTCTGGTTTATGGGGCGCTCCGTTTGCAAACTATAATTTGCCTGCACTTGGCAACCTGAATTTGGGATACGTATTTTCCGCGGTAATGGGCATTGTGATCATCGCGGTCGTGGTCTGGTTATTTAGCATGTTGTTGACGGCTGGTACAGGATCAAAGAAAACTTAGATTGAAAACTCTCGGTTGAAAAGATAAGAGCATGTTCTCGGTCTTAAGTAGTTCGGGAACATCCTCGACAAAAATGGAAACAACTACACTTGTTCGACCCTCACGCCGTAGAAATGTTTTAGAACATTCTCTGCATGGCATCACGGAGACTCTTGAGCACGCCTTATTTGCTGAAGAGATCAGCGCACGCGACGGATTGTTTCAATCCTTGGATGCGCGCGTAAAAGTTATCTCAACGCTGGCATTGTTAATTAGTGTTAGCTTTTCACATAGCTTGTGGGTGATCGCTTCCATCTATCTTTTGACTTTGCTCTTTGCGTGGATTTCAGCAATCCCCGCTGATTATTTGATCAAGCGCGTCTGGTTGGCGCTTCCATTCTTTACCGGTTTGATTGTTGTTCCTGCTTTGTTCATTACGCCAGGTCCCGCGCTTTTTCATCTGCCTCTTGGATTGGTCATCACGACGACCGGCGTAAACACAGTTCTCTTTTTGTTGTTGCGCGTCAGCACTTCGGTTTCATTGACGCTTCTGCTGATCTTGACCACACCATGGAATACGGTTCTCAGCGCGCTTAGCGTTTTGCATCTGCCCGATGTTTTGATTTTGATTCTAGGAATGACCTACCGCTATATCTATTTATTGCTTCATACCGCCAATGATATGTTCCTCTCGCGTAAAAGCCGGATGGTGGGCCGCCTCAGCACTTCCGAGAATCAACGCGTCCTAGCGGCGATTAGCGGGGCATTGCTCAGCAAGTCATTGTATCTGAGCAGTGAAATTTACCTGGCGATGGAATCGCGCGGCTTTCGAGGTTCCATCATTACCTTAAAACCATTCAAGATGAAATCCAAAGATTGGCTTTGGCTTTTTATTATTCTTGGAATCGCAGTCCTCGCCATTTTTCTCGGACGATAAAGGAAAATTATTTTGAGCGAAGAAATTGTTTTTGATGTTTGTGATGTATCTTATGCTTATGAGGAAAAGCAGACCGCGTTAGAGCATGTCAACCTTAAAGTGCCGGCTGGGGAATCGCTTGTCATTCTCGGCGCAAATGGAAGCGGCAAAAGCACTCTGTTGAATTTGCTCGACGGTCTCTACTTTCCCGCAAGCGGAACTATCTCCGCATTCGGCAAGCCGCTGACTGAAGAAGCTTTGCGCGATGACGAGTTCAACTTTGCATTTCGCCGCCGCGTCGGATTGGTCTTTCAGGATTCGGATGTCCAACTTTTTTCCGCATCCGTGCTGGATGAAGTTGCCTTTGCGCCTCTTCAGCTTGGATTGGCGCGGGATGAGGTCAACCAGCGGGTCGACTCAGCGCTGGAAGCGCTTCGCATCGAAAAACTTCGAGATCGCGCACCGCATCGTTTATCCGGCGGAGAGAAACGCCGCGTCGCGCTGGCCTCTTTATTGACTCTTCAGCCGGATGTTTGGTTGATGGACGAACCCACCACTGGTCTCGACCCGCGCAGTCAATCGTGGTTGATCGAATTTATTTTGGAACAACGCAAGCAGGGCAAGACAATGATCACGGCAACGCATAATCTATCCGTTGCGGAAGAAATTGCCAGCACCATTTGCGTCTTTTCTGAGGAGCATCAAATTGTTGCATCTGGAAAGCCATCAGATATTTTGAATAATCACGATTTGCTACATCGCTGTAATCTTTCACACTACCATGCTCGTGTGATTGAATAATAAAAAGCGCATCCAATTGGATGCGCTTTTTATTTCTTATAATCCTGCGGCTTTTCTCAATGAATCAGCTTTGTCGGTCTTTTCCCAAGGGAATTCAATATCGTCGCGGCCGAAATGACCATAAGCCGCGGTTTTCTGATAGATAGGGCGGCGCAGATTCATGTCGCGGATGATCGCACCGGGACGCAGGTCAAAATGTTCAGTGATGAGTTGTGCGATTTTCTCATCTGCAATTTTTGCAGTACCAAACGTTTCCACATTGACGGAGAGCGGGTGCGCCACACCGATCGCATACGCCACCTGAACTTCGACGCGATCCGCCAGCCCCGCGGCGACCACATTCTTTGCAACATAGCGAGCGGCATATGCCGCAGAGCGATCCACTTTCGTCGGGTCTTTGCCGCTGAACGCACCGCCGCCGTGACGTCCCATCCCGCCGTAAGAATCAACGATGATCTTGCGTCCGGTTACGCCTGCATCGCCCATCGGACCGCCAATGACAAATCGTCCGGTTGGATTCACAAAAATCTTTAAATCGTTATCCACCATATCTTTCGGTATGGATGGATGAATTACATTTTCAATCACTTGCTCAGTAATCTCTGCATGGGAAATATCCGGTGCATGTTGAGTAGAAATCAAAACGGTATCAATGCGCTTGGGTTTGCCTTGTGCGTACTGAACCGTAACTTGACTCTTTCCATCGGGACGAAGCCAGGGCATAGTGCCGTTCTTGCGCATCTCAGCCAGACGGCGAGTGAGTTTATGCGCGAGATAAATCGGCATCGGCATGAGAGTTGGAGTTTCATTGCAAGCAAAACCAAACATCATGCCTTGATCGCCCGCGCCGATCTTATCCAAGTCTTCATTGTCACCGCCTTTTGCTTCGAACGACTTGCTGACACCCATATCAATGTCTGGGCTTTGGCTGGCAATGGCAGAAAGAACCGCGCAGGTATTTCCATCGAAACCTTTTTCACTGCTGTCGTAACCAATTTCCTTGACGACCCGGCGAACGAGTTCATCAAAGTTGACATAGGCCTGCGTTGTGATTTCGCCCAGCAACATTACGACTCCCGTTTTGGTTGCTGTCTCACAGGCGACACGCGACATCGAATCTTGCTCGAGGCAGGCGTCCAGAACCGCATCCGATATTTGATCGCAGATTTTATCGGGGTGGCCTTCCGTCACTGACTCTGATGTGAACATCAGCTTTGGAGAGGTCATAAAAGTTGTGCTCATTGTTTTTTGTTGTTCCTTTCAGAAAATGAAATTGCCCCTCCGGTCTCGAAAGGGCAATTTGCGCATGAAGCACGGCTGCCCTCTCATCTTCCAGAACATCTTTCTGTCGGAATTGGCACCGTGTTCGGCTAAGCCGTTCGGTTGTCGAGGCATCGCAGGGCCGTTCCCTCCGCCTCTCTGGATAAGAGTGCCGATTAGGGCTATTTGATTATGCCGATAATACCACACGGCAAGAGACGCGTCAATTAAAAAAACAACCGCCACTTGTTCGGCGGTTGTTTTTTTAATTATTTGTTAGTTATCAGCAGCGCAACGGAAGCCGACTTTGGGAGAGTAGTCTCCGGTGTAGGCAGGAGTTCCTTGCTGGGCATCCGGATTGGGTCCAAGCAGAGAAGACCGATTGGATAATCGGATGTCACCAGCGACATCTTGGAAGGTGCCGCCTCGAATGACACGATTGAAATCACCGCTACGTGCGACCGGCCCGGCTGGATTCAACGTTATGTTCTGAGAATAGTAGGTACCACTATAAAAATCATTCATCCATTGAGCAACGTTGCCGACCATATCGAGCACACCAAACGGACTTGCGCCCGCGGGATAACTGCCCACTTTTGTAGTATCACCTACTTGGTAATTAAAGTTAGCACGTGTGGAATCAGGCGCTTCATTGCCCCACGGATAAGTATTAATAGTACTGCCGCGCGCGGCATATTCATAGTCAGCTTCTGTGGGTAAACGACGTCCTGCCCATTTACAATATGCAGTCGCCTGCGACCAGGATACATTCACGACTGGGTAATCGTTATACTGGGAATTGTTGAAATAGGACGTAACCGTTTTTGAGCTGAAATTTAAAGGAGGAGTACATCCCCCCGCGCTCACACACTGACCATACATTCCGTTTGTAACGTCAAATTTATCAATCCAGAATGAAGGCATCGTTACTTGGTGAGCAGGCTTTTCATCGGTTTCAGCGCTGGGATCAAGGCCCCCCATTTCAAAACTTCCGGCAGGAATAGAGATTTCAGTCATGCCATCAGACGAAGTGCGCGTTGAACCGGCAGCCTGGTTACCTGAAGGCCCGGCAGTTGCATTCAATGTAATAGGTGTATTGGTTGGAAATGCAGTGGCAACGGCGATTGGCGTGGGTTGCGCCTGACCACCGCCCAACTGGCAGGCAGTGCTGATTAATACCAATACAGCGAGTACGGGAAATAATTTTTTCATCGTAAGCCTCCTTTGCTTCGATTGCTATTTATGAGTATACAGGAATAGTACTAAATTCCTATCCCCCAAAAGTCATATTTTGGTGAAAAAACGAGATTCTGTGTTACCAGCCAAGTAGCTTTAGCATATAATCCTATCAGAAAGGCAAGAGCTCATGTTATCTACTTCCGAGATAGGTGCTTTACGTGTATTTGTGGTTTGCGACCAAGATGCGACAGCCCCGATTTGGGGGTATATCATCAGGGAAAAAGGCCTAGTTGCTATTTTGGAAACTTCCGTTCAAAGGGCCATGGAACGCTCCATGGAGGAGATCCCGGATCTGATCGTGATCGACGTCAACGCCTCGCATCCGCAACGCATGGAGTTGTGCAAAAAATTCCGTGCTTTAAGCGCCAGTCCGATTCTGCTTTTTTTACCAACAAACAATGAAACGGAAATTCTTGAAGCATATCATAATGGTGTGGATGAATGTGTCATCAAACCCATCAGCCCGGCCATCTTTTTGGCGAAGATCATGGCTTGGGCGCGTCGGAGTTGGGCGGTGCCAATGAGCGCGGTGCAGGCCGGAAAATTGAAACTGGATCCGGCTCGACGGTCCGCGATTGAGCCGAAAGGGAATGAGATCAAGCTGACGAATCTGGAATTTCGTCTCATGCATCTGTTGATGAGTCGTCCTGGATATATTTTTAAGAACGATGAGATCATGCAGGCTGTTTGGGGTACGGCCGGAGACCTGGCAGTGTTAAAAAATGTTGTTTACCGTTTGAGAAAAAAATTGGAGCCCGAGTCTAGTAAATCATCTTATCTCATACAAACCTGGCCCGGCGGATATAGTTTTCAAGAAACATAAAATATTTTACGGACTGCAAGGCGGACTGGTTAAGTTGTAAGTTGGTTGAATATAAGTATTGATGGCTGTCTCTGCATCACAATAATTTGGATGAACTTTAAGCGCCTTGTTCCAATCTGCCAACGCACCGGTAGAATCCCCATTGCTCAGAAGTCCATAGCCGTGCCAGAGCAAGGCTTCCTCCGAGTATTCACCACTAATCGCCTTGTACGTGTTTTCTGTTATCTGTAATAAATAATCTATCCGGCCGGCATTGTAGTACGCGTAGAAGGGCCAGAATTGATAACGCGTCATGCGCTGGGGCAAGCCGATGGTAAAGGCTTTGTCAAAGGCTTGAGCCGCTTCGTTGTATCGTTCAAAATAAACCAGACTACTGCCGAGGTTGAACCATGCGAAAGCATCGTTGGGATTTTCCGTGATCGCGGCTTGGGAAATGGCTAAAGCGTTCTGTCGGTTTTGATCCGGATCCCAATTTGTGCCGAGAATCGATTTGACCTTTGCTTCATACTGAGGCAGATAAATGACCATATATAAATAGTTAAAAGGTTTCCAATCCGTCATTAACTTGTCATACGGGATTTTTTGATCCGGTCCGAGGAGTGGATCTTGAGCGGTAAAGACTTGGGTACTATCGTCATATCCAGTGATCAGTAAATAATGCGCGTCCCATAAATCATCATGAGGACCATTCGCATCTTCGAGAGGAAGAGTGGACGCCTCTTCTATAATGACCGCGTAATTAGCGGCTAGAAGTTGTTTGAGAAGGTTGACATTTCCTGCCACGCGGAATTCGGCGTGAAGCCAACCGGCTTGATTCAAAACGAAATACCGAAGCTCATCCGGGTTGACATTCCGATCCGCAGGGACCGGTTTGATGATTTTGGCAATATCATTTTGATTTCCTCCCCAGCCGTACATACGAAGAGCCATAGTCAGCGTGGCGGGACCGCAATTATTTATCCCTTGCAATTCGTATTTTGGATCCGGTAAAGAAACCTGTGCTGGAAGAGGCTGAGCCGTCGCACTGGGTGTAATCGCAATCGGAGTCGGAGTGGAAGGGACAGGTGTAAAGGTCGCAAATGGAGTCGATGGCATGGGCGTTGGCATTTTGCCAACAGGATCAACTGTGTTGTTAATATATGTGCTCCAAACAATCATCCTCCAATCGAGGCGGTTCTTTATCGCCGGGATTTGATAGATTGCCGCGCCAAGCCCGATCAATATTACGAAGCCTGCAAAAGCAAAAAGTATTTTCTTCTTAAACATGCAGAAAAGTTTACCAGATTTCAATAAGTGATTTCTTAAATAAAAACGCCGTTGTTTTGCAACGACGTTTGGTTCCAGATTTTGGCTTAGTGATGAAATAATATCTGAAACGCAACTGCTCCGCAGGCAACTACCGCACAACACAATACAAAACAGCCGATGCCGATAGTCCACATCACGCCTTCAATCGCTTCGCCGATTTCCCATCCGACCATGCGAGCGCCGCGGCGGACAATATTTTGTAAGAAATACATTGGATCATTCATGAGAGCCTCCGATGAAAAGTTTTCAAAATTATAGAGGCTTCTCCCGCGTTATCAATGACTCTTACGTCCCATCTGTTTTCAACTCACGTATGCGTTCGAATAATTCGCTCATCGGCTTTAAGTCCGATACCGGCACAGCCAAATTTTTTGTGCGCGTTTGGTCATATTGAAACACCCGGCTGCCTTCACGGATCAAAGTGGCGCGGCGGCGAAATTCCTCGCGCGTGATCCAGCCCGTCAGGAAGATATCCATGCCATACACCCAAATGTTGCTCCATGTCATCGGCTCGATGAGATAAGTTTCTTTGCGAGTCGGAGAATAAATTCCAAGCCGCGCTTTGGGTTTGGATTCAACATGGACATAAGCCAGAGAGTAAAAATCTCCATTCACTTCGACGCGTGTGTGCGGCGGGAGCACGAGTTTGCGCGTCATAAAATCTCGACCCGAATCCTGCCCGCCGATTTCGAGCCTCAGCGTTTCATCCGATTCGGATTTCAATGCCAACCTGCCAAGCGGAATCCATGAGTTTGGCCGCACCCACGGTTTGGGCATCGTATGAATGAGGTAAATCGGTTGGTTTGCATCTACGGCTTTTTGGAAATCGTCCGGCGATACGGCAACAAGCCCGGTGAGAAATGCAAAGAGATATAGATCGTTATCCGATTGGCCATCGGCAGAATATTGATCGAGCGGAACTAAAGCCGGGGCTTTGAGAATCAGCTTCGGGTCCACGCGAAGCGAATTGATTTGAGTCCGATAAGAAATCAGAAAAGATTTGATGTCACAGCGCTGGCCGCCGAGCGAAACATCGTAACGATCCGGATCCGTAAACGGTGTCGCGCCTTTGATATCGAACGGAATGTTTTGCTGCGTGAGATAACGCCGAAAGGCCAGCTCCACGGCCACGCCCGCCACGATTCGACGAAGGCGGTCGAACGATGAACCGCCCATGCGATCATACGTGTGCGGCAATGAACGGCTTGCATACGCGATGCCGCCTTCGGTCAGGTCGGGAGTATAAGGAATGCGGAGTAAATCGGAAACGGTGATCATGTTGATGCCCAAACAAAAAATATTTCTATGATAATGATTCCTTGGTTAAGATTTGCGATGATAATTTTGGAATACGCGTTTGGATCTGTTTCCAAATCAGGAAGCCAATCGTCAGCGTGTTCAGAATTGCGGCAATCTGAGTCAATAGAGGCGGCGCATTGAAGAGAAATACAAGGTATGCCAGTGTGGAAACGATTTGATAAAGGATTGGTACGAACCAAAGTGCAGGCATATAAAAAGCTGTGAGCAATGAAAAAATATCCGCAGGGTAAAAATAGCGATCCAGCATTTTTGGCAATAGAAATGGAAGGAGTGCTACCGACACCAGACTCGTTAGCATAATTGTGGTTTGGTTAATTTCCGACTTTGCATGCACGTTCAACCAAATCCAACAACCGATCACAGCCACTGCGATAATCAACGCGACGGCCGTTCCTAATTCGTAGGGAATTGAATTCAGAAAGATATAGAGATTGGGTGCGTTTCTGGAAAGTTCGTGATATGTAAATGCCTGCGATACATAAATTGTAAAAATATCCATCCAGTTCTTTCCCAGAATAATAGCAGGTAAACAGAATAGAATGTAGATGAACGGCGCTAATAAAAAGTACTGCCATGCGATGCGTTTCTTGAAGAATAAGATTGCAAGTAGAGGCGCAATAAAAACTGCTTGGGCTTTGAGTGTGATGGCCACTCCAAATGCAATGACCCCCAACAGCGGTTTATCAGTTAATAGATAATATAAACAGACCAGCAAGAATAGAGAATATACAGCATCAGCTTGTCCCCAAAGACTGCTATTGATCATCACGGTTGGCAAAATCCAAAAGATAGCGCTTGCTAATAATGGCTTTGAGCCTATCGGATATTTGAGTTGCACGATTCGGTATACAAAAACCGAGTTGATAATATCTGCAAAGATCGATATCAATTTAATGGCAACAATTTTGGGTAGAAAACGAGATGTCAATGTTGCCAACCAGAGGAGATAAAGATAGGGCGGAGTGTAGTTCGAGAAGTTCATACCCAATCCTTGTATGCCATGAGCTTTGAGAAAGTCATACCAAGGAATTAAAAACCATTGCATATCCGCGGATACTGCCGGAAGTGCCAGGCCTCGAAATACAACCCCTATTATGAAGAGCAGGACGATGCCGCTGAATTGCAGAGGAAAAGAAAATCTTTTCATATCCTCCATTTTCCTCATTCATTCCTAAACTGCAGACAATAATGATGGAACGTATTGCTCACCCACGCGCTTCCCAATCCAAAGGGCGCGAGCGGCTGATTATCCTGACACCAAATCTTTTCATCCTTGAGCGTATAAACTTTGCCGAGTTCGCGCGCCAAGTTCCAAGCCAGCGGATAAATCTTTCCGCCCTTCTTTATATTTTTGACGATGATAGTGAGATAGGCTTTCTCTTTCAATAAAGGCTTCAATCCGGCATAAATCGAAATTAGTTTTTCGAGGAACATTTCGTAATCGTGAATATTGCCGACATCATTTGGATCGTCGGAATAAAAGACATCCAATTCGGAAGAGGCGCGGCGTTTCTTTTGAGTCGTTGAACCTTTGGCATGAAGCATATCCC
>JBAUMB010000050.1:0-4738 GCA_049578465.1 Anaerolineales bacterium | reverse complement strand
ATCAACAAATAAAAGCGATGCCTTTGCATCGGCGATGATTCGTTTGGCGAATCAAAATTTGGGTGAAGTGGATCCGGAGAAGTGGGTGGTATTTTTATTTTATTCGCATCCGCCGCTGGGCGAACGGATTGACATGGCGAAGAATTGGAAATGAAAATTTAGAGTCGCTGACGTTAATTATTGTTTCGTCCAAGTGGATCGTCTGAACAATACGGGTATCACCACGATCAATACAATAATGACTCCCATCAACGTAATCCAATCTGTTGACCCGGCTTGTGACGTTGTATAGGCAGAAGCTGTTGGCGTGGGAGTCAGATTCGCGATCGCTGCCCTGCTTAATCCGTGATCTGGAAAAGGTGCGAACGAGGATGCGGTTAGAGCTAGGAGTATTCCGATCCCAATGATGATCGCTGGCAGCAAAACCCGTAAGTATTTTTTTGTCATAAAAATGATTTAAAAGTATATCATAGAGGCAATCTTTGAAAGAGTACATTTTATATGTACCTGCATATATTTTTGCAGTATAATCGCCCGCATGTTGTTCGGGCTAGGATCAATTTTGGAGAGAATTGTAAGTTCCCACAACCCGTTTGTTAGGATGATTTCTGTTTTACTCTTACAGAGTAAAAATTTTTCCTTTGCCCAACGTGATAATAATTTGCATCTTGCTTTAAAGCTATTGTAAGAAGACAAACCTTGCGAAAGTTAAATCGTTCGCAAGGTTTGTTTGTAGGTTATCTTCGATCTTGGGAGCAGCTATGATCAAAAGGTTTTTCAATGCGCTAAATCAGCCGCTCGGGCGAGTAGGAGTCTTAATTGTATTGCTCGCTGTTTTAAGCGGCACGGTGTGGGGCATTGCTCAAACGCAAACGACCCCGCAGCAACCGATTGATTTTCCGCATAATATCCATGTGGGCGTTTTGAAAATCCCGTGCCTTTATTGCCATCCGGGCGCGTTGCGCGGACCTTCGCCGGGTCTGCCAACAGAAGCCAAATGCTGGGCTTGTCATCAACAATTGGCGATCACCAAAACGAGTCCGAAACTGGTTCCGCTGGTTCAGGCTGTCCAAAATAACACCCCTTTGCAATGGGTGCCGGTCGCTTGGGTGCCGGACTTTGTCCACTTTGTTCATCGTCCGCATATTGCGGCGGGATTGAATTGCGAAGACTGTCATGGTGACGTCAGCAAGATGACGGTCTATCAAAACCCGCAGGTGATGAATATGGGTTGGTGCTTGAACTGCCATCGGTCGAAGACCGAAGACAACGCTCAAAACAATCCAACCAATGATCCTGCCGTTGCGGCTACTCTCGCGGAAGAGCGCGTCAAGCTTACCGATTGCAGTACGTGTCATTATTAACCGGGCGAAAGGAAACTATCATTATGAGCAATAAGATTTCCCGGCGGAATTTTCTTAAACTGGCGGGCGTTGGTGCGGCAACCACGGCGGTGTTGACCGGTTGTGGTCCGGCCGCGCGCTTTGTGCAACGCGAGCCATATACTAAAATGCCGGAGTATAGCTATAACGGCTTGAGCACGTATTATGCAACCACTTGCCGTGAATGTTCTGCCGGCTGCGGCCTCATCGTCCGCACCGAGCAGGGACGCGCTCTCAAGGTGGAAGGTAACCCGAATAATCCGGTCAATCTTGGAAAAACTTGTGCGCGCGGCCAAGCGACTTTGGAGGGCCTCTACAATCCCAACCGAATGACCGGCCCGATCAAGCATTCGCGTGGACAGAGTTTATACACGGATAATCAGAACGTAGAATCGAATATGAGTTGGGATGACGCGACCCAAGTCGTAGCGGATGCGTTGAGCAAGAACCAGCCTAATGAAATTGCATTTCTAATGGGCATGGCTCCCGATCATCTCTTCGACCTTGTAACGGATTTGACGAAGGCCGTCGGCGCCTCGGCTCCGATTCGTTTCGGCGCGCTAGGCATGTTCGAAGCGCGTGCCACTTTGATGCAAGCCGCGAACGATCTCTTGGGGCAATCGGGTTTACCATTCTTTGATATTGGCAATTCGGATTTGGTCTTCTCCTTCGGCGCGAATTTCCTGGAAACTTGGCTTTCGCCTGTTGCTCAGACGCGTGAGTATTCCGCGTTTCGGAGGGGAACATCTCAGCGCGGCTACCTTGTTCAATTCGAAGCGCGCATGTCGCAGACTAGCGCAAAAGCCGATGAATGGATTCCGATTGCGCCGGGGACAGAAGGTTTGGTCGCGTTGGCGCTCGGCCGTCTCATCTCTGAAGCTAGCAGTTCTTCATTGCCCGCGGCTTTTGCAAATGTGGATGTCAATGCCGCGGCCTCTGCCGCTGGTGTTGATAGCGCCACATTGACTCGACTAGCAGGTTTGTTTACTCAGGCTAAGCATCCATTAGCTGTTCCTGGCGGCGCGGCTTTGGGTCAAACGAATGGTTTGCAAACTGCTGAGGCGGTGCTGACGTTAGATGCACTTGTAAATAACATCGGTAAAGACGGCGGCGTATTCCTTTCGCCGCTTGCTCCGCTTTCGGATCAATATCATCGTCCAGCCAGCATCAAAGAAATGGTTGATTTTGTTACTCAACTTCAATCCGGCAATATCAAGGTGTTGTTCATTCATGGCGTCAATCCATTGTTCGAGCTCCCAAATTCTTTAGAACTGATGGATGCATTAAAGAATGTTCCGCAGATTATTTCATTCGCAACTTTCCCGGATGAGACTGCGGTACAAGCCGATTATATTTTTCCAGACCGTCATCCGTTGGAATCATGGGGTTATCAAAAAATCGCGACCGGCGCAAGCTCTTCCACACTTTCTGGCGCGCAGCCCGTTGTCTCCGGTGTTTACACTGAAAACGGCAACCAATTAAACTTGGTTTATGATGTGCGTGCCACAGCCGATATTTTATTAGCCGCCGCACAAAAAGCAGGAGGCACGTTGGCTTCTGCTTTGAAGTTCACGGATGAATTGGAATATATTCAGAACAAACTTAATGGTTTGCTCAATCTCACCGATGGCTTTTTCTCCGCATCGGATATCAACACATTTATCGCTTACTTCCAACAAAATGGCGGCTGGTGGCAAACCGGCGATAACCGTGTTTCTCCATCTGCGTCAGATGCGCTCAATAAAAACTTCAATGCATCGCCCGCACAATTTAGCGGTGATGGCGATTTTTATTTTATACCTTTCGTCTCACCGATCATAGGCGAGGCGGGCGCGAACAAACCGTGGTTGCAGGAAGTTCCCGATCCGACAACGACAGTGATGTGGAATACGTGGGTCGAGATTAATCCGGATACTGCCAAGAAATTGGGCGTTCAGGACGACGATGTTGTAGCGATCACATCCAACGCGGGGACGGTGGAAGCCTCGGTTTATATGTATCCGGCCATTCGTCCCGATACGATCGCCATGCCCTTTGGGCAGGGACACACTGCTTACGGACAATTTGCTCAGGGACGCGGCGTCAATCCGGCTGATTTGTTGAGCAATGTGGCGAATGAGGCCGGTGATTTGGCTTTTGCTTCGATGAAAGTCCGCGTTGAGAAAACGGGGAAGAAGCGACAGTTATCACGGATGGAAAGTATCCTGGGCGTTTATGGGTTTAATGCAAAGTAGGAGAGATTTATGACTGATAAACTTCAAGCTCCTGTATCTAATAATAACGAAATTGTGACATCCAATGTTTGGGGCATGGTGATCGATCAGGATTTGTGCACCGGATGTCAGGCTTGTGTTGCGGCCTGCGCCATGGAAAACAACATCGGGTTCGTGGGTGAAGTGGATGCCGGTTATGGTCGTTCCATACAATGGATCCGCGTCGAACGTTTTTGGCAGGGTAGTTATCCGAATATCAAAATGACGCCTTATCAACCGGTGATGTGTCAGCAATGTCACAATGCGCCATGCGAACCGGTTTGTCCCGTGTTTGCTTCGGTGCATAGTGAATCGGAAGATTTAAATCTGCAGGTTTATAACCGTTGTGTGGGCACGCGATATTGTGCAAATAACTGTCCATATCAGGCGCGCGTATTCAACTGGCGCGACTATCAAGATCCGCGACAGCGCCCCGAGTTGGTGGTGTTGCAGAATCAGCTTAATCCGGATGTGACCGTGCGCCGACGCGGTGTGATGGAGAAGTGCACGTTCTGCATTCAGCGCATTCGGCACGCGGAAGATACAGCCGATTCTGAAAATCGTTCAATCCAAGATGGGGACGTGGTTCCGGCCTGTGCGCAGGCTTGTCCAGCGGATGCGATCATCTTTGGCAAACTTGATGATCCGACTTCAAAAGTCAGCCAGGCATCTACTACCAGCCGCGGCAGTCATTTGCTGGAGGAGCTTGGAACTTTGCCGCGCGTGACCTATTTGGCGGGAGGAGCTTAAATGAGCGCAATTGCAAAACCGTTATTTACGCCTGCGCGGGAGGAAGAAGTCGAAGATCCCAAAGAACATCTGATGCATGATCCGATGCCGCGCGGGGAAATGAATTCCATGGTGTTGGATTCGATGCATTCCACCACCTGGAAATACTGGACATTGACCGGTGTTCTGGCGTTCATCGTAGTGACTTGCTTGTTTTATGCCTGGTATTACTTGATCATGCAAGGCTTGGGCGTGGCTGGTGTAAACCGTCCGGTTTACTGGGGAATTTTTCTGGTCGAGGTTGTGTTCTGGATTGGCATCAGTCATGCAGGCACATTTATTTCCGCAATACTGCGTGTCCTGAAAGTTGAATCA
>JBAUMB010000049.1:0-6547 GCA_049578465.1 Anaerolineales bacterium | reverse complement strand
AAAAAACAGGGCACAACAAAACGTTGTGCCCTGTTTTTTATTGTTATGCAAGATTTTATTATTTTGCAAACTCAGTCGCGCGCGTTTCTCGAATCACCGTGACTTTGATTTGTCCCGGATATTGCATGGTCTCTTCGATCTTCTTAGCAACATCACGCGCCAATCGCGCCGATGCAAGGTCGTCAATATTTTCCGGCTTGACGATGATGCGTACTTCGCGTCCGGCCTGGATTGCGAAGGCTTGTTGCACGCCCTCGAATGATTGCGAAAGTTCTTCCAACGTGCGGATGCGTTTGATGTAAGCTTCCAAATCCTCGCGGCGCGCACCTGGACGCGCACCGGAGATGGCATCAGCGGCTTCGGCGATGACCGCCTCGATGGTTAATTGATCCACTTCATGGTGATGCGATTCAATTGCGTTGACCACAATTGAGTTGACGCCATAACGTCGGCAATATTCCGCACCGAGCTTGGCGTGTGTGCCTTCTTGGTTGTGATCCATCGCTTTGCCGATGTCATGTAGGAATCCGCCAGCTTTAGATAGTTCAACATTGGCGCCGATCTCCGCCGCAAGGATGCTAGCAAGTTTTGAAACCTCAACGGCGTGCGCCAATTGATTTTGTCCGTACGATGTGCGGAATTTCAATCGCCCCATCATCCGCAATACTTCAGGATGCAGACCCGCGATGCCCGCCTCAAATGCGGCTTGCTCGCCGGCTTCATTCATGATCTTCTCAATAGCTTTTGTTTCTTCTTCCAGAATCTTCTCGATGTGCGCGGGATGGATGCGGCCATCGACCGTGAGCCGCGTGAGTGCACGTCGAGCGATCTCGCGCCGCACCGAATCAAAACATGAAATGGTGACGGCTTCCGGTGTGTCGTCCACGATGACATCCACGCCCGCGGCTTGTTCAAAGGCTTTGATGTTGCGGCCGTTGCGACCTACGATTCGTCCTTTCATTTCTTCGCTGGGAATCGGCACCACCGATGAAGTGACTTCGGCAACGTGCTCGGATGCTACGCGCTGGATTGCGTCCGCGATCAATTTGCGAGCACGCTTCTCGCCTTCTTCACGCGCTTCCGCTTCGATCTGGCGATAGATGCGAGCCATATCGGCGCGCGCTTCTTTTTCGACCGCCGCGAATAATTGTTTCTTGGCATCGTCTTGTGAAAGCTGCGCAATCTGTTCCAGCTTGACCACTTCCTGCTCATATAATTTTTCAATATCGTTCGTGCGCTTATCGATCAGGCTTTGCCGTTTGTTAAGGTTCTGATCGCGCTGTTCAAGTTTGTCGGCACGCGAGTCTAATTCAGAGCGGCGCTTATCGAATCGATCCGCTTCCTTGTTTAGTTCGATGCGCCGTTCTTTGATCTCACTCTCCGAGGCCTGGACAATTTTTGTGGCGCTTTCGCGCGCCTGGGTTTCGATCAAGCGTGCTTGCGTGTTGGCAACCTTCAAAATGTTGTCGGCTTTATCTTGCTGGTTTTTAAGAGCGCGGTCGCTTTGATTGCGATGATAAAAATATCCAGCAACTCCTCCAATCACAAGTGCAAGAAAAGCAATGATGATACTAATCGCATTCATTTATCTTCCTCATTTTCAAGTTGTTCCGTGTGCGTCTCTTTCCAAATGCGGGATACGACGGACGCGATCACGGAATATGGAAACCCGCGGCGGGCGAGATGTTCGGAAAGTTTTTTCCGAAACTCGCTCCATTCTTCAGACTGGAGGCGGCGCGCCTTTTTCAAACCTGCTTCATACGCCAGAGCTTCTTCGTCCAAACCTTCCAACGCTGATTGTGCGGCTTCATCGGAAAGTCCTTTTTGTCGAAGCTCCATTTGCAATGCACGCCGACTGCGCGGCCGGAACGTGTTTCGATTCTCGACCCATGCGCGGGCAAATTGGTTATCATCCGCAAGCTGATTTTCACGTAAGCGTTCAAGCGTCTGCTCGATCACATCCTGCGGAATCTCATGCTTGCTCAGGTTTTGCCGTATCTCGGATTCGGAGCGGGCGCGATAACTCAGAAAGAGCATGGCTTGTTGATAAGCCCGTTCGCGATTATCTTCCGCTTGAAGCGAAGCAATTTTATCTTCGCTCAATTCCTGTCCGATCTTTAGCCAGGCGGCTGTGATTCGTGAAAGTCCGAAAGCGTAATTCCCATCGAGGTGAAGGTTCACCCGATTGGGATCGCGTTTCTGGGGTTCAATAGCAGTGATTTTCGCCATTAAACAAATACAGCCGACGGCCTGCCAAGATGGCCTCGACTGTAGACGATGATTGAATTGGAACAACCGGCCCCGGTTCCGAAAGAATCGGGTTGAGAAAAACGTTAAGCCTGAGAATCAGCCCATCTAGGCTGATAGATCATCCGAAAAAGCATTCTCTCAAATGTATCCGTCAGAATGACGGCAACGTTCAAAATCATCTAAGCCGGTATGGCAGGAATTCAATCTGCCAATTTCGTGCGGGTTCCAATAGTCCGTTTATAAGCCAGGGCCGCCAAGGCGGCAAAGTAAACCTTAAATCCTTGCGGATTTTTTGTATTATACATGATTTTTTAACAATGTGTTAAGGAACTTAGCATATCGTTTGGATTGCAGAAACCAAAACTTTCCGATTCTGATGGGTTAAGATAGTTTGAGTGCTATATACTAAAAGTGACAAATGTGACTGGCTATATTTTCTGCAAAGTGCCATAATCTAAAATAACGATTCAACTCAAAAGGAGAACCCATGGCTAAAATCACACGTGAAGACGCACTTGAATATCACCATCTCAAAGGCAAACCCGGCAAGATCGAGGTTGTTCCCACCAAACCGATGGATACGCAACGCGACTTGAGTTTGGCATATACGCCGGGTGTGGCCGAACCAGTGCTCGATATTGAGAAGGATCCTGAGTTAGCCTATGAATACACTTCGAAGGGCAACTTGGTCGCAGTGCTCACAAATGGAACCGCCATTCTTGGTCTAGGTGATCGCGGGGCGCTAGCTTCCAAGCCCGTGATGGAAGGCAAAGGCGTGCTCTTCAAGAAATTTGCCGATGTGGATGTGTTTGACATCGAAGTCAATTCGCATGACCCGGATGAGATTATCAGAGTCGCGGCGGCTATCGCGCCGACCTTTGGCGGCATCAACCTCGAAGATATCAAAGCCCCTGAATGTTTTTACATCGAAGAAGAATTGAAGAAGATGCTTGATATTCCGGTCTTTCACGATGACCAGCATGGCACCGCGATCATTTCTTCAGCCGGCCTTGCCAATGCTCTTGAAATTGTCGGCAAAAAACATAGCGAGATTCGAATTGTGATTTCAGGCGCGGGTGCCTCAGCGATTTCCTGCGCGGAATTGGCTATTCGTTGGGGTGTGAAGCGTGAGAACATCATGCTGTGCGATACAAAAGGCGTCGTTTATAAAGGCCGCAAAGAGGGCATGAATAAATATAAAGATCGCCTGGCGGTGGACGATAAAGGATATCGAACGTTGGCAGATGCTGTGCGCGGCGCGGATGTATTCTACGGTCTTTCGGTTGCCAATGTGATGACGCCCGATATGGTCAAATCCATGGCCAAAGACCCGATTATATTTGCGATGGCAAACCCAGACCCGGAAATCAACCCTGATTTGGCGAAGGCCGCCCGCAAGGATTTGATCATTGCTACAGGCCGTTCTGATTACACTAATCAAATTAACAACGTGCTGGGCTTCCCATTCATCTTCCGCGGCGCGCTGGATGTACGCGCCAGAGCTATCAACGAAGAAATGAAGTTTGCCGCGTCCAAAGCGCTCGCCGCGCTCGCCAAAGAAGACGTGCCCGATTCCGTTCTGCGTGCCTACGGCGTGGATAGCATCAAGTTTGGACGTGACTATATCATTCCCAAGCCGCTTGATCCACGCGTATTATTGTGGGAGTCTCCTGCTGTCGCCGGAGAAGCCATGAAGACTGGCGTGGCACGCAAGACGATTGATATCAATGAATATCGCCAACAACTTGCATATCGTCAGGGCAAGGGCGAACAGGTGCGTTACTTCTTCCAGAACAAAGCTCGCTCTTCAGGCGGAACGAAGCGCGTTGCGTTTGCGGAAGGCGAACAGCCGAAAATCATTCGCGCCGCGCATCAGGTCAAAGAGGAAGGCATCGGCACTCCGATTCTGATCGGTCGTCCATCTGTCATTCAACAGCAACTAACTATTCTGGGACTCGATTACAAACCTGAGATCGTTGATCCATCCGACTTCAAAGGCTTGGATAAATATGCGGCGGCTTATTATGAACTACGCAGTCGCAAAGGGCTGACGATGTCCGAAGCTGTCAAGAAGGTGCGTGATCCAAATGTGTTCGGCTCGCTGATGGTCAAGATGGGCGACGCGGATGCTTGTGTCAGCGGCCTGACGTATGATTATCCGGATGTCATCCGCCCGGCGTTGCAAATTCATCATACCGCTTCAGGCGCGGCGCTTGCCGCTGGTGTTTACATTATGATTGTCGAGGATCGAGTCTATTTGTTCACGGATGCGACAGTCAACATCGAACCCAGCGCGGAAGATTTAGCGGAGATTGCATGTCTCGCTGCGAACTTTGCGAAACGCCTCGAACTCGACCCGCGAGTGGCGTTCCTTTCGTTCTCCAATTTCGGATCCACGCCTCATCCTCTCTCGGATAAAGTACGGAAAGCCGTTGAACTAGTTAAAGCGCGCCAACCTGAATTGGCTGTCGACGGCGAGATGCAAGCTGATACTGCAGTGGTGGCTCAGATCATTGACGAACGCTATCCGTTCAGCGCGGTGAAAGATGCGAATGTATTGGTGTTCCCATCACTTGAGTCCGCAAACATCGCATATAAGTTGATGGCGCGGCTTGGTAAAGCCAAAGCCATCGGCCCGATTTTGCTCGGCATGGGCGCACCTGTCCATGTGTTGCAGACCGGTGATGAAGTTAATAATATTGTTCAAGTCGCGGCGGTCGCCGTGATGGATGTGATGAACCGCGAAGAACTAGCACAGAAGAAAGTTAAGAAGTAGCAGAACAATAGAATTTTAGACTTCGGAAGCCACAGGCTTCCGAAGTCTTTTTTATTGCGAGAGTCTTTGGAAGCAAATGATAGATAGGGTTATTTATACTTGTTGGAAAGGAGAATCTTTTATGAGCAAACTAAAGAATATCGTGAGAATATGGTTGCCGTTTGCAGTTGTAATCACAGCATTTTGCGGGCTGGCTTATGCGACGGTGCAACAAGTATTGCGGCAAGGATTGAATGATCCACAGATTCAAATGGTGGAAGATACGGCCTATGCATTGAATAATGGTGCAACAATTGATTCGGTTATTAGTGGCACAAAAGTTGAGATGTCCCGAAGCCTTGCGCCGTTCATTGATATTTATGATATGAATGAAAATCCGATAGCGGGCTCCGGTTTATTGAATGGTCAATTGCCTGCTTACCCCAAAGGTGCATTGGATAGCGCCAAACAAAGCGGCGAGAATCGCGTCACGTGGCAGCCAAATCCGGACGTGCGAATTGCATCGGTGGTCGTGCCTTATAACGATGGCTTTGTGGTGGCAGGACGCAACATGCGCGAGGTCGAGCAGAGAGAATCTCAAACGGAATTGCTCGCAGGTGTAACGTGGATTTTGGCGCTGATCGCCACATTTATTGTGATTACATTCGGTGAATTTATGTTGTCAGCGAAATAATTTTCTAAAAAATTGTGTGGAGCAATCCGATCAATGCACCGCCCGCGATCAGCCAGGTTGAGTTGGGTTGAAACCGAATCAGGATGATAAGGCAAATTATGGCAACGGCTATCGTGATGGGATCAATCAGCGCGGTGGATGCTAATTGAATGGAAACCGCTAACATTAGTCCGAGAGAAGCGGCATTGACTCCATCTAAAAAACTGGAAGCCCATGGGGAATTTCGAATCCGCTTGATGAACAAACTGCTGATGCCAACAAAAATAAACGAAGGCAGAAAAATTCCAAGCGTGGCGATCAGTGCACCGGGAATGCCGCCCAGCAAATAGCCGATGAAAGTGGCGGTGGTGAAGACCGGGCCTGGCGTGATCTGACCGATGGCAATCGCGTCGATCAATTGTTTATCGGTCAGCCAGCCGAGGCGAAGAACGAAATCGGCGCGCAGATACGCCAGCAGAACATAACCGCTTCCGTATAACGTCGCGCCGATCTTGAGAAAGTTAAGAAATAAAAGAGTCAAATTGAATGGGGTGGAAGCGACAAGGAAACCTAATCCAATAATGGGGAATAAAATTCCAGCCACGGGAATATTTCTTATTCTCGAAAGATTCTCGCCGATCATTACAATCAGACCAGCAAACAGAAGAATAAGAAGGATGTTTACACCGAGCATGTAAAGGATGACTGTGCAAAGACCGATGATGCCGGTCAACCAATTCTTGATCGCCTTCCTTCCCAATCCCCATAAGGCTTGCGCGATGATCGCCATTACCACCGGCATGATGCCGTAAAGGATGCCGGTTGCCAAAGGCGTTTTTCCGTAATGGACATAAACCCAACTTAATGCC
>JBAUMB010000048.1:0-3968 GCA_049578465.1 Anaerolineales bacterium | reverse complement strand
GTGGTTGACAAAAGTAAAGCCGCTTGCGCCGGAGTCTTATCGGCTGTCCACATCTCCTGACCCAGCGTCACGCGCATGTTCGCCGCGCCGAGCATCGCGCCGAACGAATAGATTCCCAACGCCACCGTGACTCCCCAAGTTGCACCGAGCCGCGCCGTGCGAGCCGACCATCCCACTGCCACTAACAAAACACAAATGACCAGCAGTAATAGTGAACCGAACAAGAGCCAGATACGATCACTGGCTTGTTCAGATGGAAACGGTAATGTGGTGATGAATAAGAATTGCAACCACACGAAGAAAAGAATGAATACACTTAATCCTGCCACGCCGATTATCTGCCGACGTTCTTCCGGCAAAATATTTATGGCGTGCGCCAATTCCAGTGAAGCCAATGCCCACAACGGAATGAGCATCCAAACCAAGTCACTTACTTGGTGAGACGGATAGAACAACGCTAGCAATAGCCCAACCAACATCCAGATGCTCAGGCTCATCACGCGTTTGCTTCCATGCATCCAGCCGCGCACGATAGTGATCAATGCCAAGATCACCGCCAAGGGTTGATACGCGATCAACGAGAACAACATCATGCCTGCCGAGCTTCCCGATGAACGCGTCCAGCCGCTCAAATATTCCGGCAAGGACGATAACCACGCGCTCAATCCGTTGGGCGATAAAAAGAATAATGTCCCGCCGACCAGCAATGTTCCGATTCCAAACCACAGCGCAGACAACCATTCGCTTCTTTCCCGACTTGAAGCGGACTCAGTTTTCTTGTGCGCTTCCATCGCCTGAAGAATCGCCCACGCTAATCCGAGGCCGAGCAAGCCTTCCCAAAGCGATGAACCTGAAAGTAAAGCCAGCGCCGCAAAGACACCAGCCAAGCGAGATCGTTTCTGTTCCCAAAAGCCCCATGCAAAAAGAACAAACGTAACAGCAAGAATCGGACTTCCCGCTTGACGCGATAGCGCAACCAAGCCCGGATCGAACGCAAGGAAAAATGCGAGGATCAAACTTGGGCGGGGTTTGAGTCGTTCGCGAAAAAGAAATGGAACGAAGACGAGGCATGATCCCGCCAGAGCCGGAACAAATCGCGCCCAAAAATTTGTCCCGCCGCCGTAGAAAAAGAAAACGATGCTGGTCAACAAGACATAGGCGGGTTGCGAGCCCAGCGCGGGATGCGCGCCTTGTGCAACGCGGAGCGCCTGCAATGCCCATTGGGCTTCGAGGTCGGTCAGCGTCCATGTGCCGAGGCGGATCAAGCGGACAGCGAGCGCCAAAAGAAAAGCGATGACATAAAAAGCGGTTTGATGACGGAATGGTTTCATTGGTTATATTTTACTTGACTTCGTAAATTGTCACAGTGCCTTGATGATAAGCCTGCGTAAGATGGGCGCTGAATTTGTCTTCCTGCACCTGATAGGTGGAACGTTCCAAATCGCCGATATAAATATATTGAATATTATATTGAGTGATAATCGCCAGCGCGACTTGCCAATCGGAAGTAGTATAAAGCGTTTTGATATCATCCTGACGTGTGCCTAGCTCGGCACCGGTCCGTCCCCATTGAGCTTCGTGATCGGGCCAATTAATCACCGTCGGCAAACCGGTGTACTCGGAGATGCGGCCATAAACTGTGTAGCCTCCACCAACCGCTTCCGCGATCACTCCATTCGGTACGGACTCCAGCCATAATATCGCGGCGGCGTCATCGGGAGTATTGCGCTCGATGCGCGTGAAGTCGTCAAGTGTCCAGCCCAAAGTCGGATTGAAATTATTGGTCTTGTTTGCAACGCTCAGCGCGGGATAGGTCAGCGACATGAATAACAGAATCACAAGACCCACGCGAAAAATCCAATCCCAGGCGCCGCGCAATTTTTGGAGGAGGATCGCGGTCCCGAACGCCGCGGCAATGCTCCATAACAACCACGCTTGATAATAGAATTTGAAGATGGTATTCATGCGCGTGCCAAACTCGTCATGCAAATAAACGAATTCAGGCGCGATGACTAAAAGAGACGCAAGAACAACCAGAAGAAAGACAAATATGGATGATTGATGATTAACAACAGTTGATGGTTGGGCGGCAGATGATGAATGATCCTCTTCAGGATTCTCTTCGCGATTCGCCAGCAGGAAAGCGAGCGCGGGGATAAGAAGCACGAGCAGAGTCAATAATCCGCCGATGGATAAGAGTCGCCGCGAAGTTGCTTCCACAAATAGATCCCGAAAATTCGCAAGGCCTTGAGACGCAAAATATTGCCCGGCAATCATCGGATCAGCGAACTGAACCGCCCAACTTAATAGCCACGAGAATCCCCAAAGCAAAAGGGTAAAACCAATCGCCAATAGAAAGGCAATCGACCAACGAGCCTTTCGCTTCTCACTGAATGAAAGGTAAACAAGATATGCGATCAGCGGAATGAAGAACGGTGCGAACATCACCCATAACTGCGCGCCGCGCGTCGGGTTGATAATGTTCGGCAGTATGCCGCTGGCTTGCGAAGAAAAGCCAAAATAAAACGGCAGATAAAGCACAATCGCAAACAATCCGAGCGGGATGCCAAGCACGAAAACATCTTCGAGGCGCGACCATGACCAACCGTCTTCATGAACGCGGAATAGAATGTAAGCCAGGACCATCAATGCCGCGCCGACCAGAATATCCCAAGTGTTAAGAAAAGCCAAGCCGCCGAGAGTCAACGCCGCAAACAAGAATCCGGTTTTGCTAATGTTCAAGTGAAAGCCAAAGAGATCGATGTCGCCCCGCCAACCGCCGAGGAAAAGATTCAATGCAATTGCAACCGCCAGCAGATTGAACGGAATCGCCAGCACATGCGGATGAAGATCACCAAGCAGAAATGAGAAAAATGGAAACTCGTCAATGACTTCCTGAAAGCTGCCTCTCAAATCGATGTCAGTGACAACGCGCGAGGCGCGCCACCACCACCAGAAGCGATCCGGAATCCAAGTAAGGGGCAGAGTCGGCGCATCGCTTAACTCTTTGATCCCAAGCCATGTCCAAAAATTGGAGGTTGAATTGGCGGGCCAAAAGATTCCATGACTATGCAAAACTTCAAGGAAGCCCTCGAGGTTGCTGACGAAAAGCAAAAATACAGGCGCGAGAAATGAAAAACCGATATCGGATATTCGATTTGCGATCTTGGATTTTTTATTGACCACTGAAAGAAGGTTATAAAGAATCCCATACGCACCAATCGCGGCGAGTGCGAAAATCAGCGAAGTCATCAAGTTGTGCGCCACACTGCCCGTGAGTCCCGCAAGTTTCGCGAGCATGGCTGTCATCACATAACCGAAATAATAATAAGAAATAGCGTAACCTGAAAGCCATGAGTCATGCGGAGGAAATGTCTGCGAGCGCAAAATGGAATTGATGAACATCAATTCCATCGGACGTTCGGTTCCATCGAGTTCAGGATTGCCTGCGCGCAGAAACGCGAGAAACACAAACGCAAAAAGAAATAGAATCTCAACTGTAATGATATATCGGAGATTGAGGCGAAACCAACTTAAGATGCTTGATATTCTGCCTTCGATATTCGATAGCGCCCATGCGCTGAGAGCGATCAAAGCCAGCAATGCAAATAAAATCCCGCCGATGGTGTTTTGAGTCAAGCCAAGCGAAGTGAAGATCCAAAAGAGATAGCTCCAGATCAACAAACCTGCGACGCGTGAAAGACTATAGCCGCGGTCTGCCAGCGCGGGAAAAAGAAAATACGCCAGCGGAAAGGTCAGCCAGCCCAACAGCGTGATGATGATGTACCACGAAACAAATGCAAGAATGGAACTCAAGTTAATTCCTTATTACGGAAGCGCCGGTAAAATAAATTTTCCATCCGCAGTAGATTCAAAATCAAGAACTTGAACAACAGCATCTAAATTAATCGGTCCATAAATATGCGGGAACGTCTCGCTCGCGGAAACTCCGGCCGAAGGTGCAGGTG
>JBAUMB010000047.1:0-1716 GCA_049578465.1 Anaerolineales bacterium | reverse complement strand
AATTCGCTTGGGACGATCAATCCAGTTGCCAAGATCGTGAAGATGGCGCATGATGTGGGAACACTGGTTTATATTGACGCCGTTCAATATACACCACACGGTCCGATCGATGTGCAGAAGCTGGACTGTGATTTCCTAATTTCTTCGAGCTACAAATTCTTTGGACCCCATTGCGGCATCCTGTATGGGAAACGTGAATTGCTGGAGAAGTTATTTGCCTACAAAGTGCGCCCGGCAACAAATAAAATTCCAGGCAAGTTTGAGACAGGCACCCAAAATCATGAAGGCATCGCAGGTGTATTGGGAGCTATCGAATACTTTGAATGGATTGGCAAACAGTTTGGTGATGATAATGCGCCGGCAAATTATTCGGGCCGCCGACTCGATTTGAAGAAAGCGATGAATGCCATTCATGCACACGAACTCGAAGTGAGTCGTGCGCTTCTTTCTGCCCTGCAATCTGTTCCCGGATTAACCATCTTCGGCCTCGCCGATGCGAATCGTCTCGATGAACGCGTGGCGACTTATTCGTTTCGCTTGAAGAACATGCCTCCGCGCAAAGTGGCCGAGGAACTAGCCAAACAAAATATTTATGTGTGGGACGGAAATTATTACGCCATCAATGTTACCGAACGATTAGGATTGGAAGATAAAGGTGGCATGGTACGCGTTGGCGCAGCTCACTACAATACATTAGATGAAGTGGAGCGATTGAAAACCATATTGACGAAAATTAGCAGGGAGTAGCCTTGTATTCACAAGTCCGTTGCAATTACCACTTTGAGATCTCACCAAATCTGGTTCTCCAGACCCCTACTCGAAAAAAGTTCTCGGGCCGCGCTGAACAGGGGTCGCTTGTCCGCGAGTATGGAGACGCTTATCGCGGGCTCCAGTCACGTGTTCTGTGGTTGTTTCCGAGATTTGGTGTAAGGAAACATGTCATCCTTTAACCTATTGGCATGAAAATGACCTGGTCCTTTGGCATGAACTCTTTTGGCCGCAGATATTAAAGCTGATAAGGATAGTCTGTCAGTATTACTAGCATATTGCTTCACGGGATCAGGCGAGTTCAACTGGATACTTGTACCTCAAAGCTGTTCCCCTCCCAACGATCACTTTGAGGCCAGTAAAAAGTAAACTGGACTCTTTCTCCGCTCGAAAGCATCTGGGTCGGAATGTCAGCAAAGTACATGCCGAGATGACTATCGTTCATCCTAGTGTCTTTTACAGTTGACCAATTATCTATACTCCAATGAACCCCACCTTCAGCCATTGCTTCAATGCGTAAAATCATTCCTTTTTGCAATGTATGAATCTTGTGATTGAATCGCCATAGAGCATAAGGCGAAACTGATTTCGATTTGATATAACGCTCGACAGTTTGTGGATGCGTATCAAAAACACGGCCTTCTTGCAGAGATCGAAGCAACTTTACATATTCGGCATGTGCCCAAACCAACGGCATAGCGGAGCCCGAAGGTTTGCCAAAGAAAAGTTCCTTCTCAGGAATATCGGGCGAATCCCAAATTTGCTCAGGCAATAAACCGCCATCATTCGCAAATGTTTCAAAAGTACGCAGCAATTTCATCTTTTTTCAATAATCAACGTTCGTCCCCAAGAAACATCTCAGTTTCCATGAATCTCAAATCTGAATCCAGTTATTCTACACTTACCGGACAGACAAATACTCGTTCACCCACCGCCATTTTTTTCTTA
>JBAUMB010000046.1:0-9822 GCA_049578465.1 Anaerolineales bacterium | reverse complement strand
ACACGAGACCGTTCTGTGATGGATCGTGCAGAAGCAAACCCGCTTCGGTCTGATTCGATGAGAGGCCCGCGCGGTCAATTCGAGTCACCACTTCATCGTAGGTCTGCTGGGTCGGCAGGTCCACTGTGAAGTATCGCAAGCCCACCGCATCGGGCGGAGGCGGCGGAGCGCCGCGTCCTTGCCAGCTATTGAGTCCGATATGATGATGATATCCGCCCGCAGAGACGAACGCCATCTGATTTTCCTTTGATATCCCCATGATGTCGAACCCGATCACACCGTGATAAAAATCCACAGCCTCGTCAATATCGCGTACGTGCAAGTGAACGTGACCGATGTGCAGTTCAGAAGGAACAGGAACATCCAAGCGATCATCTTCTTTTAGATTCTTGAATAACGCATCAACATCCAGCGCTTCACGTCCGTCACTCCATGAACCGTCTGCGCGACGCGTTTCCATCTCACCATTTGAAAACGTCCATCCGCCATCTTCGGGCGACTCGCAATATAACTCGATGCCGTTGCCTTCCAAGTCATCGAGATAAGTTGTCTTTGTCAAGATGTGATCCGTTGGATAATTTTTATATTTAAGAGTGAAGAGACGCGCCACGGCAATCGCCAATTCGCGCCGGTTTGGGAAGACAAACGCGACATGATATAAACCCGTCACGCCGCGATATTTCTTAAGGTTGGATTCTTCGTTGAGTTGAAGCAAATCCGCTCCACCGGCGCCCAAGCCTGCTTTGCTGCCATCATGCCAATGGAGTTTGAATCCCATTACTTGCTGGTAGAACATTAGTTGGTTTTCAAGGTTGGCAACCGTCAGGGAGATTTGTCCCATCATGGTTTTGGGGCGAATAGAAAATTCTGTTTTTGTTTCGGTACCTGATAATACGGTCATGCTTTATCTCCTGGTTTGTCACTCTGACAAACCATCAGTTCCAATTCTTTCGTCATCTTATTTATTCGTGGCCGTCAATTTTATCAGCATGGACACTGTGATCAACCCTGCAACAACATGCATGATCATCAAAGTAATTGAATAGGGCCAGCCCGCGCCGGGCATGCGCATGGATGCAGCCGCGATATCCGGCAAAAAGCTAACGATTAAAAATACAGAAGCAATGATGATATAGATCAGCACCGGATTCTTCGCAAAACGTCCGACCAACGCGAATACCAAAACTGCCGCTGTACAAAGAACAAACGTTAAAAAGATTGGAATCATAATCATTGCAAGACCCGGAGCATAAGGCGGTTGCAAAATTAGGCGTGCAATCATGCGCACGATCAACACACCGATTATTGCGGCAAGCACCGTCAATGGGCCAGCCCACCATAGTTTACGAAGTTCAATTGAGTTTACAGGTTTCAACGTCATGTCCTCTAAATATATTTATGGTTTAGTTAATCAGCCACATGCAGGATGATCCGCCCGCGGCCGTGACCCGTTTGACTTAGTTCATGTGCCAGACGCGCATCCGCCAATTTAAACACCGCGCCCGTCACCGGCTTAAGCTGCTTCGCTTCGATCAACTCCGAAATCTGTTTCAAATTTTCTCCGGCAGCGCGCCGCCCGCTCATCGTTGTGATTTTCTGCGCTTTCCCAGAATCCTCTGCTAGCCGCCCGGCAACTGTCACATAAATGCCGCCGGGGCGAATTACCTGAAACGAACGTTCAGCTAAATCTCCTCCCACGGTATCAATGACCACATCCATATCATGGACAACGGTTTCAAAATGTTGGGTAGAATAATCAATCACTTTTTCTACGCCCAAGGAACGGACAAATTCAACGTTGCCGGTTGAGGCAGTGCCAATCACATGCGCTCCCTTCCAACGTGCCAACTGAACTACATACGCGCCGACTCCGCCTGCCGCGCCTTGAACTAAAACACGCTGTCCCGCCTTAACTATTGCGCTGTCGATCAAAGATCCCCACGCAGTCAGAACTCCAACAGGAAGCGAAGCCGCCTCAGCAAAAGTCAGGGTTGCAGGTTTGGGTTGGATTTCATTCGCCTTAGCCAAAGCATATTCAGCATACCCGCCCGTGACGAATCCATAAACATCATCACCCTTTTTGAAAGCAGTGACGTTTGCTCCAACAACTTCAATTGTGCCCGAGCCTTCTAAACCCGGAGTCCATGGAAATTGAAGCGGCATAAATTGTTTGTAAGCGCCCGAGCGATATTTCCAATCAGCCGGGTTAACGCCTGCGGCTTTGATACGGATCAAGACCTCGTCGGCGTTTGGTTCGGGACGAGGCGCCTGCTCCAACACGAGCACTTCCGGACTCCCATAATCGTGTGCACGAATTGCTTGCATGTTCTTATCAGACATTGTTAAATCTCCTCAATTCATTGTGATCCATATTTTGACTAATAGCCCAATTCTTCTTTTACCAGGACAATCGTGACGCGGCCCGGTACGACTTCTCGGTTGACGATCAATGTTTTCCCCATTGCCGTATGTATTCCCATTGCCGCAAGCAAGCGCGCATCTTCAAGCGGATAACTGTATTCTTCGATGCGGCGAAAGCCTTCGTTCAAATCCTTGACTAGTTTTTGCGTGCCAACGATCCAGATCACTTTCGCGGCGCCGGAAGCATACGGTCCTAACTGGCTCCCGCCAAAAGATGAAACCAATACTTTTCCATCTTCGGTGACGGCGTGAACACTTCCGATAATGTAATCAGGGATGGTACGCAATTTACGAATCTCATTCGACTGAGTCTTTCGGTCCAGCGACATCACTTTTGGACGCACCGCGTTATAACGCCCAGACTTGTCGAACTCATCGAACAGACCAAGTTTCTCAAGCGTTTTCGATTGATTGGTATAAACCTCGGCGTTCTCTGGAACTAAACCAAGGACAATCTTCTTTGCCTCTTCACCATTCTTAGCAATCAAAGTGTGTATACCGTTTGCTTCCAACGCTTTAGCAACGCGTTCAATTTGCTGATCGCTAGCTAACTTTGTAAATTCCTTATTGGGAATCAGAGTTGTATCTGAAAGTACCGCTACCATATTATCTCCTTAATTATTTTCAATCGCGCAACCATATTTCTAGTGCCAACGATTATTATATTCACCTTGACTCTCCTTGGAGTCTTTGATATTATACACTTGTATTCTAAACAACAGATGTTGTATAATTTACTATTCTTACTCGTACAGGTCAACCGTCAAAACATTGGATTCGTTGGATAAGCAACACAGGAGACAAAATGTTGTCTAATTTGAAAGAAGAGGAAAAACTCGATCCTCGCGTCAAACGGACCCGAGGCTTAATTCTGCAATCCTTTCAAGCCCTCATCTCAGAAAAAGAATTCGAATCCGTTTCCGTGCAGGATGTGACTGATAAGGCGCAGATTAACCGCGCCACCTTTTACGCGCACTTCGCCGATAAATACGCACTGCTTGATTTTTCCATCAATCAGAAGTTCATGCAGGAAATCGAAAAGCGCACGTTGAACGCATGTCATTACACTCCCGACAATTTGAGAAATTTAATTCTCGCTGTTTGCGAGTTTCTATTTCAATTACATCAATCCGTGCAACCTCATGAACAATTTGAGTCGCTCGTTGAAGGAACAATCAAAAAACAAATCTTCGGGCTATTAAGTCATTGGCTGAAACAAACCAAAACAAAAATCTCTACGGAAATTCCTGCTACGGTTGCCACATGGGCAATCTATGGATTGGCGTCCCTCTACAGCCATAGCAAAAAGCGCCCGGCCCTGGAAAAATTCGTGGATGACGCACTCCCTTTGGTCGCTGTGAATCTCGAACAGTTTATCTAAATCCTTCCGTTATAATGGGGGCATGTTTATAGATGAAGCAGAAATCCTAGTACGTTCCGGAAAAGGCGGCGATGGCATGATGCACTTCCATCGCGAGAAGTTTGTTCCGCGCGGCGGGCCCGATGGCGGCGACGGCGGCAGAGGCGGCGATGTGATTCTCGAAGTCAGAGCGGGACTCAACACGTTGCAAGCCTTTCGTCACGTTTCGCGCTACCTTGCTAATAATGGCAAGAATGGCGGCCCAAATAATATGTCGGGCAAATCCGCCGATGATTTGATCATTGCTGTCCCGCCTGGGACAGTCGTATACAATTCCATGACAAAAGAATTGATCGGTGATTTGACCAAAGCGAATGAACGTTTAACCATTTGCAAAGGCGGGCGCGGCGGACGCGGCAGTCAACATTTCGCGACGCCCCGCAATCAGGCTCCGCGCACCGCAGAAAAAGGCGAACCCTACGAAGAGAAAAGCCTCAAACTGGAATTGAAGCTGATCGCCGATATTGGGTTGATCGGCGTTCCGAACGCGGGCAAATCCACGTTGTTATCCGTGTTGACCAACGCCAAACCAAAGATCGCACCCTATCCGTTCACAACGCTCGAACCCAATCTCGGCGTAGCAGATGTTGACGATAATACCAGTGTGGTGCTCGCCGATATCCCCGGTTTGATTGAGGGCGCATCACAAGGCGTGGGACTCGGCCACGATTTTCTGCGTCACGTTCAACGCACGCGCGTATTGATTCATTTGCTGGATGGATTATCCAATGATCCGATTGCAGATTATAGCCAGATAAATTCTGAGTTGGCGTTGTTCGATCCGAACCTTGCGAAGAAGCCGCAGATCGTGGCATTGAATAAAATTGATCAGCCTGAAGTGCAGGAACGCCTGAAAGATATCAAAGCAAAATTTAAAAAACAAAAAGTGGAATTGATGACGATCTCCGCGCTGGCGCATACCAACGTCCATGAGTTATTGCTCAAAGCCGCGGAAAAATTGGCTGATGCTCCGGCGTTGGAAGAAGTCGAAGCACCGGTGCCCGTTTATCGTCCAAAGGAAGATGCGAAAGATTTTCATGTCACGCGCGAAGGTACAAATGAATGGAGATTATCCGGCGCTGGGATCGAGCGCGCCGCGTCCATGACCTATTGGGAACACGATGGTTCGGTGCGCCGCTTTCAAAAAATTATGGAGGCGCTCGGCGTGGATGAGGCGCTTCGCAAAGCAGGCGTCAAAGAAGGCAATACCGTTGCGATTGGCGATTACGAACTCGAATGGCATGAATAAATATTTTGCACGTTATAATTAACTGAACGAATCATTGGTTCGATATGAATTACAAGGATGTCAATGTCTGTTTCTGAAACTGTTTTAAATGAATTGGAAAAAGTTACCGGTACCGATCAAGTCCACAAGGATTTAAATCTCGATTTATTTGGCGACAAGATTCTCGATTCGTTCGGGACGGTGGAACTGATCGTTGCGCTTTCTGATTCGCTCGGCATCGAAATTTCTCCCGGCGAAATTGACCGCGAGCTGTGGGCAACTCCGCAAAAGATCATCGCGTATTTTGAAGAAAGAATCAAATGAATCTCAAGCCCGCACCGCATCTGACCGCCGCGCTGGTTTCGCTCGTTACATTGATCGCATCGGTGGTTGGATTCAACTTTTACGCTCAAGCGCTCGAAGCGCGCGATGTCAACGCGCTAGCGCCGATGAATTTAACTCAAATGCAAAATGGAGACGCGTTGCAACGCGCCGCGCTTCAAAAGCCGGACATCTTGATGATGTATGGCAGTTCCGAATTGACTCTGCTCCCTACTCCATATCAAGCAAACCAATTTTTCGCGAAATATCCAACGGGCTTTACGGTTGTCGACGTTGCCAGCTTGGGAGTTTTATCTGTCACGCTGGCACAGGAATTCGCGGCGCTAGGTCCCGATCTCCGAGGCAAGAAGATCGTTCTTTCGATCATGCCCGGTTCATTTTTCATCAACAAAAAATATTTTATCGAGAACAATCCCGATCACGACTTCGCGATGAATTTCTCGCCTCTGCGCACCTATGAAACAATTTTCAGTCCTTATCTCAGCTTTGGCATTAAGAATCAAATCTCAAGCAGTCTGTTGATTTATCGCGATACGATTCGAAGCGATCCGTTCCTACTGTTTGCTCTTACACACACCTCACAAACTTCAATACGGAATCGAATCTTATACTATCTCATCTGGCCCCTCGGCGAACTTCAAACAGAAATCCTGCGATTGCAAGATCACTTCGAAGTGATTCTTTATATCTGGACGCACCATATTGATCCCAATGTACAAAAAGTATCCCAATCGATTGATTGGGATACAACTCATGAGAACGCCCTCGCGGAACAAATTCAAAATACGACCAGTAATCCCTACGGCGTGGAAAATTTTATGTGGTGGTATTTCAAAAGAATTTCCTTGCCCGAACCGGCAGGATCGAATAATGATTTATACAGAAAGAATCTGCTCAACTCGCAGGAGTGGACGGATTTCAAAATCCTTTTAATTGTCCTGCAACAACTTGGCGCAAAGCCATTGATCATCAGCCGCCCTTTGAATGTCCCTTTGTGGGAAGTGATGGGCGTAACTGAAAATACGCAGGATATCTTCTACGATAAATTACATTCCGTTGTTGATCCGTTCAAGATGCCGCTGATAGATTTACGGCAGTACGATCAAGATAAGTATTTCAGTATTGACCAAGGCTCGCATACCAGCCGCGACGGTTGGGTGTACGTAGATCAAATCCTAGATGCCTATTATCACGGACAACTCCAGCCATGAGATCAAACTCTCATCTCACAGCCGGGCTCGTTTCGATTCTCCTCCTCATCTTGGGATTGATTGGATTTAACTTTTACGCTCGTTCACTTGAACAACGTTATGTGAATGCGCTGGCTCCGTTGGATTTAACTCAAACCATCAATGGAATCGCTTTGCAGCGCGCCGCGTTATATCAATCCGATCTTTTACCCGTTTACGGAAGTTCAGAAATTACCATGATCGACACGCCCTACGACGCCGAAAAATTCTTCGCAACGTATCCGACCGGCTTTACGGTTTTTCAAGTCGCCAATTTGGGCGCGGCGTCGCTGACGATGGCTCAGGATTTAGCCGCGCTTGGTCCCGATTTGCGCGGGAAGAAGATCGTGATCTCGTTTTCACCCGCGACTTTCACAATGAGCAAACTCCCGCCGGATTATTATGCGGGAAATTTTTCGCCGCTTCATGCCTATGAGATCGTCTTCAGTCCCTATCTCAGTATGGGATTAAAAATTGAGGCGGCAAAACGCATGTTGGATTTTCCCGCCACACTTCAAAGCGATTCATTTCTCGACTTTGCCATCAAGCAGATGACAAGAGCTTCCAGAACAAACCGCATCCTTTATTACTTGAGTTGGCCGCTCGGTGAACTTCAAATCACGACAATGCATTTGCAGGATCATGCGGAGGTTGTGTTTTATCTGTGGTCACATCTGATCGATCCTAATGTAAAAAAGATTCCGCAAAAAATTAATTGGTCAACTGCGTTTTCGTCCGCGCTAGCGGAACAAAAACAGCACACGCTGAGTAACTCACTCGGCGTCGAGGATGAGGATTGGTGGTGGTATCAACACGTTGTGACGGATCCAATTTCCGCCGGATCGGAAGACAAGAGTTTCATCTATAGAGTCGAACAGCATCCCGAATGGACCGATCTTGATATCCTTCTAGGCGTTCTGCAAGAGTCAGGTGCGGAGCCTTTGATCTTGAGCCGCCCGATGAATGTCCGTCTTTGGGAAGCGCTCGGAGTATCCGAGCAGGCACAAAACACTTACTACGTCAAATTGAATGACGTGGTGAATCAAGTTCATATGCCATTGATTGATTATCAACCTTATGGCACAGATATTTATTTCAGCATTGACCAAGGAGCACATACCAGTCGTTATGGATGGGTTTATGTGGATCAAACGCTTGACGAATTTTTTCATGGACGAATTCAACCATGAAACGGATGCCGCATCTGACGGCGACAATCATTTCGCTGATAGTTATGACAATGGCGTTAATTGGGTTTAATTATTATGCTCAAGCTCTCGAACAACGAGATGTAAACGCTTTGGCGCCATTGAATTTACCCCAGGCCATTAATGGGTCCGCTCTGCAGCGTGCGGCCTTATCTAAATCAGATCTTCTACCTATCTTTGGAAGTTCAGAAATCACATTGAACGCGAATCCATATCAAGCCGAGAAATTCTTTGCAGCATACCCGACCGGTTTTACAGTTTTTAATGTGGCTAAGGAAGGAGCATCGTCGCTCACGATGGCGCAGGACTTGGCAGCGCTCGGCCCCGCTTTAAAGGGAAGGAGAGTCGTGATTTCTATTACACCCACGCTATTCACATACGGGGATGAGCTGGAAGAATATTATATCGGTAATTATTCACGCCTTCATGCCTACGAATTGATTCTTAGCCCTTATCTCAGCATGAGATTGAAAAGCGCTGCAGCTCAACGAATGTTGAATCATCCCAAAACACTTCAAAGCGATCCTTTGATCCAATTTACACTGAACCACATGGCAGATAATTCGATTCAAAGCCAGATTTTGTATGATATGATATGGCCCTTGGGCGAGTTTCAGACCGAAGTGATGCGGCTTCAGGATCATGCAGAGGTCGTCCTGTATATTCGAAGCCACCATATCGACCCCAACGTACAACATATCTCTCAGAAAATAGACTGGGCTAGTGATTTTTCGGACGCCCTCACAGAAGAAAAAATGCACACTCTAAGTAATCCTTATGGAATCGAGGATTCAATATGGGAGGATTCTCAAATCCGAACAGAGGTGTTGCCTTCTATTCCAGGATCAAGCGATCCAAAGTTTTTACAATTCCTGCAGATGGCCAAAGAATGGCCGGATTTCGAAATCCTCTTGGACGTTTTGCAAGAACTGGGCGCAAAGCCGTTAATCTTAAGCCGCCCAATCAACGCTCGCTTCTGGGAAGCGGTGGGGGTCTCTGAACAAGCTCAAAGCGTCTATTATGTTAAACTTCACGCGGTTGTCGATCCGTATCATATGACATTAGTGGATTATCGGCAATACGCGGACGACATTTACTTTAGCACTGATAAGTTTAGTCACACTAGTCGTTATGGATGGATCTATGTGGATCAAACGCTTGACGAATTTTTTCACGGCAATTTACATTAATCCGACCGCGCGCGTGGTTCTGTTGACGCTGTATTACCTCGCCATTATTGTAGGATTGATCATCATGTACGGCCGTGGCAATTTCACCACGCCCAAGTTTGTCTATCAGGGTTTCTAATGGACTTGATCGAACGGATTGATCAGTGGAGTCGCGTATCTCCGAATCAAATCGCGCACATCAGCGGCGATCAAACCTTGACCTATGCCGAGCTGACAGCGAAATCCAACGCACTCGCAGAATCGTTATCGAAGCAATTGCCCGATGATCATTCTCCGGTTGCAATACAGGGGCATAAAGAACCGGAGATGTTGATCGCGTTCCTCGGCGCGGTGAAATCAGGTCATCCATATATTCCATTGGACAGTTCACTTCCCTCACAGCGGGTGGAAACAATTTTAGAAACCGCAAAAGCATCTGTATTTCTAACACCAGATAAAGTTAAAGAATTGGTAAACCAATCAAGAAAAGATACATTCAGTTTTCAAATTCATCATCCTGCAATAAATGACGCTTGGTATATCATCTTTACTTCGGGAAGCACTGGCGAACCCAAAGGCGTGGTCATCACGTGCGGCTGTTTGGAAAGCTTTATCAATTGGATCTTATCTGAACAACAATTTATTGAAGGCAAAGAAGTATTTCTCAATCAAGCGCCGTTCTCGTTTGATCTATCCGTGATGGATTTATATTCGAGCCTTGTCACTGGCGGGACTTTATTCAGCTTGACCAAAGACACAATTGCAGATCCAAAAAAGTTATTTCAGATTTTGAGTCGTTCAGAAA
>JBAUMB010000045.1:0-10990 GCA_049578465.1 Anaerolineales bacterium | reverse complement strand
GATATCGACCCCAGTCACTTCGACACGGGTTTTGAGATTATCGAGATCAAGCCCAGCGATAAAGAATTAATTCTATCCATTGTTGAGAAATACGGTTTCCGAGATAATTAAAAACTTCCGAAGCTTTGCCGCTTCGGAAGTTTTTAATTGGTGCTTACTTTCTAAGGGCAGAACGTAATTGTAAGGTTATTCTCATAGACTTGAGTACGACCCACTATTTTATTCGAACTATTTGTCGCAACAAGTTGATATTGAACCCACGCCAGCGTGAATTCCTGGGAACGTGAAATTCCTGTCTCTGAAAGATCATATGTGAAAGTTCCCATCCCATCGTTGTGCATGGTTATTGCGCTATTCCAAGCTGTGGGAATAGTTCTGGTTTGACTTAGAAGGCGGGTGAAAAGCAGCACCGAAGTAACATCAAACCCGTTCACAACTTGAGCCGTGAGCGTGATAGCGTTGGCTGAACAGGAGTTGCCCCAATTAATTTGATTTCCTGAAAGTGTCACGATATTAAAAACGGGTCCTTGCGGCGTAGGCTGAGTTGGAACGACGGTTGGAGAGGTAGAAGTAACAGGGATAGTCATCGTAAGAACCGGCGTATCGGTCGAAGCAACCGTAGCCGTGGTAATCGTTTCAATGAAAGTTGGCGTTGGGGTAAACGTTGGCGGGACTTGAGTCGGAGCCAACGAGGGAGTCGGAGTGAAGGCGACAGGGAGCGTATCGGTAGGCAACGGAAGGGCTACCTGAGCCAGCGGGGTAGGACTCGTTGGAAACAATGACGTAGTCGAGCATGCCAGAATCAGCATGCCCAAAACAGTAATCAGCAGAACAATCTTTCTCATCGGTAGCCTCCTCAGTGTATACGATCTCGAAATATTAGAGATATGAAGAACAATTTATTCAGGCGATATTTCCTAGTTAGGCTTGATTATACTGCGGGGATTTGTTTACGGTAAGAACGTTGTCGAAAATATGCTGACCAAAAAAGCCGCCCTCGGTGTGTTACCGAGGGCTCTTCAAGAACCTATCGTTGTCAAGGTTTCTTTGGAACCTCAACAACTAAATAGAGTGAGGGTGCCTGATGGGTTTCGAACCCACAACATCTACATCCACAGTGTAGCGCTCTGCCGTTGAGCTACAGGCACCGTTTAGCGGGCAGATTATATCATCAGCCTTCCTTGCTTTCAAGAATATTGCGGATGACTTTCACCGCTTCATTTTGCGGGACAATTTGCTGGTTTCCGTTTAAAAGATTCTTGATCGCCACCAGACCTTTTTCCGCTTCATCCGTTCCGATGGTGACTGCCACCTTCATTTTCATTTTATCCGCAAACTTGAATTGCCTTGGCAGTTTCGCTGATTCAGGATAAACCGCGACATTGATTCCGTTTCGACGTAATTCCGCGGCGAAAGCAAAAGACTTTAGCAAAAGAGATTCATCAAACACAGTCACCAACACCGATGCGGGGCTGGGAATGAAGTCTGGCAGCAATCCTTTTTCTTGCAAGATGATTCCGATCACTACATCGCCCATGGCAAAACCAACGCCCGGCAGTGGTTGTCCGCCGACATCCGCCAAAAGGTTATCATATCTTCCGCCGCCGAGAATGGCGCGCTTCAGGGATCCGCTCATTTCATATGCTTCGAAGACTGTTCCCGTGTAATACAAAAGTCCACGCACAATATTGGGATCAAACTTAACATATTCTTTGACGCCCAACGACTCTAATGCCGTAAATAGACGAACCAGTTGATCGCTTTTCTTCCACAGATCAAAATCACTTAAAATATTTTTCAGAGCATCGAGTTGCTTTTTATTGAGACCAATCTCAAGAGCATACTCATCCCATGCTTCGGGCTTCATCTTTGAACGGCGATCTATCAAATTGGAAACATCGAGTCGCTTTGTTTGTTCAATGCCGAGCGCGTCAAATTGAGAATCCATCAGGCGGCGATCGTTTACGAAAATGGTAGCCTGCTGAGAGTTGAGTCCGACCGAACGAAGAAATGTCGCGGCAACCGCGATCAGTTCCGCGTCGGCTTCAGGCGAATTAACTCCTAACATGTCAATGTTCCACTGAAAGAATTCGCGGGCGCGTCCCTTCTGTGGCTGCTCGTATCGCCAGAACGGACCAAACGACCACCACCGCAATGGATAGGTCAATTCGTTTTGCTTGGCGGCGATCATGCGCGCCAGACTCGGCGTGAGTTCAGGACGAAGCGTAACCAAATCTCCCCCGCGATCTTCAAATACGAAGGATTGTTTTTTTACCAGCTCTTCACCGGACTTGGCCGCGTATAAATCAATGGATTCGATGAAAGGCGCATCCCATTCTTGATAACCGAAAACCTGTGAAGCCGCGCGCACTTTTTCATAGATAAAGTTTCGCAGCGCCATGGTTTCAGGGTAAAACTCACGCGTACCTTTTACCGGTTGAATTAAATTCTTCATAAACAACTACTCCGTTAGATTGAAACGCATTGTAGCATAGTTCAGGTTGGCAAAGGCATGACAAGTAGCCAATGGGAACAGGAAAGAACGCACTACCGAATATATGTGAAAAATATTACAAATAATGGAGAGATAGTCATAGCCGTTGGAAGGAGGCGTCAAATGAATGACGTTCTACAAGAAACGATCAAAGAACTGCAGAAAATTCCGTGGTTCAAAGAATTAGATAAGAAACATTTGGAAAAAATGGCCAGCATCACCGCCCTGCGCCATGTAAGAACCGATGAAGTGCTATTCCATGAGGGCGATAAAGAAGACTTCGTGTATATCGTGATCACCGGACGCGTAGCGCTGGAAATTTTCATCCCGCACCGCGCCAAGATCCGAATATACACCGTCGAGCCGAACGACCTATTTGGTTGGTCGAGTGTAACATCGGTTGTACATCAACGCACGGCTGGGGCAACTGCGGTGACCGATGGACTGATCGCTTGCATTGATGCAGAAAAACTGCACCAAGCCTGCGAAGAAGATCATGATCTTGGATATTTAGTGATGCGGCGATTGGCCAATATTGTCGCCAGCCGCCTGTTGGTCACGCGCTTGCAATTGTTGGATATATTTGCAAATCCGGAGTCACAAAATGCTAAATGAACACCGACCCGAAATCGGAAGCACGATTGTCATTGAGAAAGAAGCGTTCAACACCATTCTTTCTCATTTAAAAGAAAACGGATATGAAACCATCGGTCCGCGCGTAAAAAACGATACGCTAATCTATTCACCCATTGAGCAGTTGAACGATTTACCCCGCGGCTACATTACCGAGCAAGATGCGGGTTATTTCCGACTCACCCATACGGGACATTCCAGATATTTTGATGCAATCCCCGGTGCCCAATCCTGGAAGCAGTTTCTTTTTCCTCCGAGAGCCGAATTATTTTCATTACGGAAAGTAGGAAACCGTTGGGAAAGCAGTACGCCTGAAACGAAAACTCCTTCTTATGCATTCATCGGAGTCCGCGCTTGCGAATTAGCCGCGATTCAAATCCAGGATAATATATTTATGCGGTCTGATTTCAACGATCCGATCTATCGTGCACGCCGCGAACACGTTTTCATTTTGACCGTCAACTGTATGTACCCGGCCGGGACATGCTTCTGCGTTTCGATGGGAACCGGTCCGCGCGCGAAAGATGGTTTTGACTTGGGCCTGACCGAGCTTGAAGATGTTTTTCTATTGACAATTGGTTCTGAAGTCGCGCGGAATCTATTCGAAGGAATTCCTTTTGAACCGGCCAGTGCATTTCTTCTCCGCAACGCCGAACAAGGTCTGGAACGCGCCGCCTCACAAATGGGACGCAAGCTGGATACCAGCAACCTCCCCGACTTAATCCTAAATAATCTGGATCATCCGCATTGGCAGGAAGTCGGTGCGCGCTGTCTAAGTTGCACCAACTGCACTCAGGTCTGCCCAACGTGTTTCTGTTGGGACGCAACAGACCTAATGAGCTTGGATGGAAAAGAAACCCATCGCGAGCGTGTTTGGGATTCGTGCTTCAATCCCGGATATTCTTATCAAGCCGGCGGCAATACACGCCCCACCATTCGCTCTCGATATCGCCAGTGGCTGTCTCATAAACTCGGAACGTGGAAGCAACAAAATGGAACATTAGGTTGTGTCGGTTGCGGACGTTGCATCACATGGTGCCCGGTAGAAATTGACTTAACCAAAGAAATACCCATGCTGCAAGAGGAGGCTCACTAATGGTTGCGCAACAAATTACACGACCCGCCGCAATTAAAATGGATCATTTACTTCAACCGCAATGGGCGGAAGTCATGAGCATCACAAAGGAAATCAATGATGTTTCCACATATTGGCTGAAGTTTACTGATCCGGCCATTCAGAAAGCCTACACATTCCAGCCCGGTCAATTCAATATGGTTTATATTCCGGGCTTCGGCGAATCAGCGATCTCCATCTGCTCTGATCCAAGTGATCACTCCAAGATCGGTCATAGCGTTCGCTTTGTTGGAAACGTAACTAATGCCATCAGCCGCCTCAAAGTCGGCGATGTCATCGGATTGCGCGGGCCATTTGGCACATTCTGGCCGATGAAAGAATTAGAAGGCAAGGATGTATTTATCTCCTGCGGCGGTATCGGTCTTCCGCCGCTGCGTCCCGCAATTTATCACATCCTTCGCAATCGCGAGAAGTACGGCAAAGTGACTTTGCTATACGGCGCGCGCACGCCTGCTGATTTGATGTATACCAACGAGTTCGACGATTGGCGCAAAGCCAATATTGATGTACAGGTAACCGTTGACCGCGGCGATTCAAGCTGGACCGGACGCGTGGGTGTAGTTCCGATGTGGTTTTACCAATTCCGAATCGACTCGCACAAAACCGCAGTGCTAACCTGCGGACCAGAAATCATGATCCGCTTTGTGATCTATGAAGCGCTGGCGCGCCGCATTCCACTGGAAAGCATTTATGTGTCAATGGAACGCAACATGAAGTGCGGACAAGGTTCTTGCGGACATTGTCAGCTTGGACCCTATTTCATTTGCAAAGATGGGCCCGTGTTCCGTTTTGATGCGCTTCAGCCCTTCTTCAATGTGGAGGAGTTCTAATGGACAAACATAAACCATCTCTCGCTGTTTACAAGTTCTCATCCTGTGACGGCTGTCAACTTTCGTTATTGAATATGGAAGATGAACTGCTTAATCTAGCTGACGTAGTGGACTTCGCATTTTTCATCGAAGCCTCGCGCGCGACCAAACCTGGTCCTTATGATATCGCCTTGGTGGAAGGATCAGTGACCACGCCGCATGAGATCGAACGCATCAAAGAAATCCGACAAGATGCCAAGTTCCTGATCGCACTTGGAACCTGCGCGACGGCCGGCGGCATTCAAGCGCTGCGAAATTTTGCAGACGCAAACGAATACGCCAAGATCGTTTACGCTCATCCGGAATATCTCAACTTCCTTCCCACTGCTACACCGATTGCAGAGCATGTAAAAGTTGATCTTGAATTATGGGGCTGTCCGATTAACAAAGCGCAAATGCTCGAAGTGATCGTTGCTTTGCTCAATAATCGAAAACCCAACCTGCCTTCGTATCCAGTTTGTTTGGAATGCAAACGCCGCGGCACAATTTGTGTGTTGGTGGATAAAGGCATACCCTGCATCGGGCCTGCAACACAAGCCGGATGCGGTGCATTGTGTCCGGCAAGTGGACGCGGCTGTTATGGATGTTTCGGGCCATTCCGCGATGCCAACTTAACTTCACTTTCAGACACTCTACAAAAAATGGAACGCTATCCCGGCGAAACGATGCGTTTATATCGCGGGATCAGCGGCAACGCGCCTTTATTCCGTAAAGCCGCCGATGCAATTCTTTCCACCGGTAAGGAGATCAAATGAAAACGATTGAAGTCCCAGCCTTGGCACGCGTGGAAGGTGAAGGCGGTTTGTACATCGGCTTGGAAAATGGCAAAGCCGTTGAAATCCGTTTGGATATTTATGAGCCGCCGCGATTCTTCGAAGGCTTTTTACATGATCGCTTCTTACAAGAAGTTCCCGATATCACGGCGCGCATCTGCGGCATTTGTCCGGTTGCTTATCAAATGAGTTCCGCGTTTGCGTTGGAAAACGCCCTCGGAATCAAAGTTACTCCGCAAGTCCGCGCTCTGCGACGATTGATGTATTGCGGCGAATATATCGAGAGTCATGCGTTACACATCTATATGCTGCAGGCTCCGGATTTGCTCGGCAAGGAATCGGCATTTGAGCTCGCGGCGATCGCGCCGGATGTAGTCAAGAACGCGCTCCGCCTCAAAAAGATCGGCAATGAAATTCTTAAAGCTATCGGTGGACGCTCGGTGCATCCGGTCAATGTTTGCGTCGGCGGATTTTATCAATGGCCCGATGCCGAACCGCTCAAGACTCTTCTGCCTGATTTGGAATGGGGTTTGCAAACTTCAATTGATTGTGTGAAGTGGGCTGTCACGCTTCCTTATCCGGACCTCGAAATTGACTATGAATTCGTGGCGCTCCATCACCCTGACGAATACGGCGTTATTGAAGGCGACGTTTGGTCATCAAAGGGAAGCAAACTTTCGATCAAAGACTATGAAAAACGCTACATCGAGGAACACGTCAAACATTCCAATGCGTTGCACGGACGCACTGTTGACGGCACTACTTATTTAGTTGGACCGATTGCACGCCTCAACTTAAATCACGAACAATTGCTCCCGAATGCGCAGAAGGCTTTGAAAGACAGCAAACTCAAATTGCCACTCAAGAATCCATATAAGTCTTTGATTGCACGCGCCATCGAACTGGTTCAATTTTATGAGGAAGCAATTCAACTGGTTAAGAATTACAAACCTGAAGGACCTGCTCATGTTGAACTGAAATTAAAAGCCGGTGAAGGCGCTGCTGCAACCGAAGCACCGCGTGGATTGCTTTATCATCGTTACCAGATTGATGATAAAGGTTTGATCAAATTTGCCAAGATCACACCGCCCACCGCGCAAAACCTACCGCGCATCGAAGCCGACCTATTCGCGTTGGCGCCAAAGATCATCAAGATGCCGGAAGCCGAAGCCACGCTAACCGCGGAACATCTGGTGCGATCGTATGATCCGTGCATTTCGTGCGCCACACACTTCTTGAAGTTGAAAGTGGAAGATAAGATCGAATGAAGATTGCAGTAATCGGCATCGGGCAAAGTCTGCGCGGCGATGATGCCGCGGGCTTGGACGCGGTCCGTCACTGGCAGGAACAATATCCCGAAACGGCGAGCCGGCCCGAGGTCCGCGTAGAGGCGAGCGAACTACCCGGCCTGGCTTTGATTGATCTTCTCAATGATACGGATGCCGCAGTCATTGTGGACGCAGTCCAAAGTTCAGCCAAGGCGGGAACTATTCACTGTCTCAATTCGGACGATTTATCTGCCTTCACACCTGATGCTCAATCTGCACATGGCTGGGGCGTTGCAGAAACGCTGCAACTGGGCTGTCAGCTTTATCCGACCTTAAAGAATCTTCCCGTTCGATTAATTGGCATCGAGGCGGAACAAGTTGAGTTAGGAAAAGGCTTGAGCAAAAATATTACTGAAGCGATGCCAGACTTATGTCTTGCAATCGAAAATGAAGTCCAAACATTTTTACAAAAGTAAATTCAGAAAATTATCGGGCTAAATTAGCCCGATAATTTTTTAACGCGGTGTGGTATATTTGGCGTGCCAAACTAACCAAGGAGACCAAACCTTATGCAAATTAATTATCAAGAAACCAGCAAAGACTTGCTGACGCGCATTGATGTCCACGAAAAATACGGTGCGCGTAATATTGACCAATGGACGGTCGAGGTGCTCAAGCCGCAAGCAGGGACGAAGATTTTAGACGTGGGCTGTGGTGCGGGCAAGCAATGCTTTTTATACAGCGATTTCACAAAGCACAAAACCGAAATTATCGGCGGCGATTTTTCCAACGAACTGCTGGAGATGGCACGCGCAAAAAATACGGAGCGCAAAGACAACATCAAGTTTATGTTTCTGGATTTCAACAAGCGATTTGAATTCAACGATAATACTTTCGATCTTGTTTCATCGGCGTTCGCCATCTATTACGCCTCCAATCTCGACTTTACATTCGGCGAGGCGCACCGAGTCATCAAACCAGGCGGGCGGCTTTTCGTCACGGGTCCATTGCCCGAAAATAAACAAATGTTTTATGAGATCATCAAAGAAGCGACCAACAAGCCGATTCCCCCGATGCCCGGTTCATCGCGCTTCAAAGGTGAGATTTATAAAACTATCGAAAGCAAATTCGCCAAAACCGAGTTGCTGAAATTTGAAAACCCAATCACCTTCCCGGCTGTCCAGCCATTCATGGATTACACCAACGCCTCGCTTTCGGAAGATCGCAAATTATGGACCTCGCTGTTCAACAATCATGAAGAATATATAGCTTTGATCGGCGAAATCGAAAAAGTCGCAACGCGCTGGTTAAAGCGCGACGACAAGCTGGTGATGACAAAAGTTGTCGGTGGAATTCTAGCGACGAAATAATTTATAAGAATGAATTTCTACGGACAACGCGTGCTCTTCCTCGGTGCGCATCCCGACGATATCGAGTTGGGATGCGGCGCATTGATTCATCACATTGCGCCGATGAGCGATGTGCGTTGTGTGACGCTGTCCGATAATCAAAAGAATCCACTTTTGAAAAACGTGGTTGAAGAGCACTACAAAGCGATGGCAACTTTGGGAGTACCAAAAGATAAAGTCCTTTTAGGACAATTCACGACGCGAATTTTCCAAGATGCGCGGCAAGATATTTTGGAATATTTCTTAAAACTCCGCAACGATTTCAAGCCTGACATCATCTTCGTCCACAGCAAACAGGATGTTCATCAAGACCACAATACGATGACAGACGAATCCCTGCGCGCCTTTCGCGGGATCACGTTGTTGGGATTCGATGTGGTGCGATCTTCCTACGGATTCTTTCCGCATTTTCTAGTTGAGGTCAGCGAGGAAGATGTCAACGCAAAGATCGAAGCGCTATCGCAATATGAGACTTACCGCGACAAATATTATTTCAACAGCGAGTTGACGCGTTCGATCATGGTACGTCACGGTGCACTGGCAGAAGTCCCATTCGCGGAAGGATTCGATATTTTAAGAATTGTCGGAGAGTTTGGAAATCGAAAATAGTGAATGGAGGTAAGGATGGAATTCAAATTGCTTTATGCAGAATTAACAAACAGCACGGAGATGATCCGTGCTTTGCTTTCCGGCCTATCTCAAGAAGAAGCGCGCGTAAAACTAAATGCTGGGTCGTGGTCAATCCTCGAAGTGACTTGTCATCTTTATGATGAAGAGCGCGAAGATTTTCGAGAACATCTCGATTTCATTCTTCACCGCCAAACTGAAGAATGGCATGCGATTGACACCGAAGGTTGGGTGACGGAACGAAAATATAACGAGCAGAACTTCGCTGAGATGCAGAAAAATTTCTTTGTCGAACGTGAAAAATCATTTGCATGGCTCAATGGATTACTGAATCCAGATTGGGAGAAAACCTATACAACGGAGTACCGCACAATCAGCGCGGGAGAGATGTTCGCCTGTTGGGTCGCGCATGATAATCTCCACATCCGCCAATTGGTGCAACTCAGGCGCCTGAGGCTAGAAAATATCACCAAGCCTTACAATCTCGAATACGCAGGTGATTGGTAATTCGGACCTTCGATCGCTGGCGGTGCAAGTCCAAGAATTTGCACTCGCGCGTCGTTATAGCTCTTCACAGCACTATGGGAGACTCTACTCATCCCAAAAAACATAACCCGAGATTGCCTCTTATTGGGTTAACGATAAGGCTAAACATGGCTGATCTAAAGTTTTTTATACAACAAGGTTGGAATAACATTTGGAAGCAGAAAACAATTTGGCTCTTTAGCGCGTTGTCCGTTCTCTTTAACTTCCTCGGCAAAATTCTTCCTAATCAAATTTCAACATCATTTTGGTACTTTGTTATTACCGTATTAATTGAATTTGTTATTTTTATAAGTGTAGCTTATGATGGATACTGTTATATAAACGGCAACGAAGCAACTGCTCGCGAAACTTTACTCGCGGTAAGGAAATTCATCAGTCGCGTGCTTGGATGTTCTTTACTTATTCTTATTCCATTCGTTGTACTTTTATGCTTAGTCGCAACTATTTTCTCTCGCTTATTTATAGCCAACTTTCAAAATTCAGTGAATCTATTATATTTTCCCTTTTATATAATGCTTACACCTTTGACATATTTCTCCATTGCTGAATTTTTTGCAAAGAATGCTGGAATACGTCAAACCTTAAAGAGAGCTTGGGTACTTATAAAAAAACATTTTCCGATTCTTTTCATGCTGGCATTGATTCGGGAATCGTTGATTGTCGCATACAATATGGCAGTCGCCACTTTTACAGTCTTAATTCAATCGGGTTTCAACTCAAATTCCCTAAGCAAAGTCAATTACCTCAATCCATACTCCCCATTAAGTGGAAACTTACTTTATGGAGTCATATCCAACCTTGCCCTACTCGTGATTTTTCCCGTTAGTGTGTCTGTATTTATGCTCGCATATCAGAAATATAGTCAAGCGATGAGCGACAAAAGCTAAGCAAAATGCATCCAGTGCTTGTGGATTTTTGTTTACAAAAAATAGAGTCGCCTTCCCTTTTCGCGTGCGATTCATGTGCAGTTGATTTATTCTTTTGGAACTCCAAGTTGTATCATTCCACCTACCACTCGAACCGGATAGGCTGGAATATCCACCACCGCAGGCATTTGAGTAACCTTCCCCGTCCGCACATCAAATTGCGCTCCGTGCCGCGGACAAGTAATGTTGTAACCTTCAAGGTCGCCCTCACCCACCGGTCCTTCATCGTGCGAACAAACATCAGCAATCGAAAAATATTGTCCGGCAATATTGAAGATGACAATCTGCTTGCCTTCGATCTCGATAAACA
>JBAUMB010000044.1:0-37476 GCA_049578465.1 Anaerolineales bacterium | reverse complement strand
TTGGGGCAGCGATTGCCCCTTCGCTAACAGGGATATTTCTCTCAGTGCCATCCTTGATTAGCCTACCGTTCTTTTTATGCGGCGGCTTGAAACTGGTTTATGATGCGATGCTCTATCGAAGTTTCAGCACGATGAAACCACCCGAAGAAAATTGATGTCTGTACCGCTTCAACGAGAGTGAGACACTTTGGAGGAAAGAACTCAGGTGTAACTTCACCCTTGAGGAGTGGATCCAATATTTTCAAAACGAAGATTACCGCGCCATTTGTCCACAGTTGCCATTGGAACCAAAAGTAACGCCTGCTCCATTACCGTAAGAGTGTAATTCGCATTTCTGGGATTCTGCTAAGCCAATGTCAGTTAAAGCGAAAACCACCTCGATTACGAGGCGGTTTTCTGTTGGGTCATGGTTGCGATGCCGATCCCGGCGCGGGATGGATCGGCAAAATTAACGGAGACCGGGGCGCTTGAGTAAAATCGAAATCGCTAAGCAGGTTGCCAAGGATTGATAGATCCTCGCGCACATCCGGACGCGGATCAGGCCGGCCGTCCGTGGCGGGATCGATTCGTTGATAATTGATAAAAATATCTTCGATCAATTTTACATATGCATCGTGACTAAGGATTTGATGATCAATGTAACCTTGTCTCGCATACGGGCTGATGACAATTCCCGGCACGCGCAAGCCATATCCGTTTTCGTCAACGTGCGGCGGAACCACGTGATCATAGAATCCCCCCCAATCATCCCATGAGAGAAAGATGGCGGTGCTATCCCAATCGGGGCTTTGCATTACCGCATTGATCAAACTAGCTGTCCACGCTTGACCATCGCTCAGAAGAGCCGGTGGATGTTCGCTATTTTGATCACTCGGTGTGATCCAGCTTACAGCGGGAAGAGTCCCGTTTTGAGCATCCTTATAGAAATTTGTAACATCCGTGATATCTTGAAGCTGTCCGTCCTGTTTAACGGTATCGAAATAAGGCAAAGGATTCCAAATCCCAGGCGTTTTTGCATCCTGATGAACGGGAGCACATTCAGCTTCATCATCTTCGCAATCGGGCTCGGTGCCGCTTTGAATATAATATTTCCAAGTAACTTGATTCTTGAAAAGTAAATACGTCAAATCGGTCCACGCATAATCAGGCGCAGGACGACCCGGTTGGGGATCAAAATCAGGAGGGTCGGCCGGCGACTGCAATGCATTGATACAACTCATCGGATCACCAGCCGCACTGCATTTAGCAGACCACTCTGAGACCATAAACAAATGGGCTGGTAGACTCCAGGAGGAGTTCGGCTCGAACAAATGATCCTGCAGAACAAAGTTTTGCGCAAGCGCCCAGTAGTTCGGAATTTCGCGCGCATCGTGATAGCCCATCACGTCTGTGCCACCACCACCACAATCAGGGTTATCCGTTGATTCGCAGCCAGCTTTGCCTTTCTCGGCTTCCTCAATAAAGCCATCCATTTTGCCATGATCAATAACTGTTGCGGCATTCGCGGCGCCGTGCGGACCGCCATAGTTTAAATCCGCGGGATCATGGGAAGGGTAAACACACTTACCAGTTGCCGGAACGTTCAGGCAGACTGTGAACTTTCCATTGTATGTCGGAAATCCGTCTGCGCCCGGGTAAGTTCCGAAGTAGGAATCGAACGAACGATTCTCCTGCATAATGATTACGATGTGTTTGATCTTCTGGCGCGCCAATACCAGAGATTCAGGCACAGCCGGTGTCGGTGACGCTGTGGGCGCAGGAGGTGTTGCTGATGAATTTGGAGTAGCGGTAACCACAACAACCACGGGTGTTGAAGTTGAAATCAAGCCCGCCGTCGCGTTACAGGCAAGCAGGGTAAGTAGAACTACTATCAAAAGGATATATTTAAGTGTTGTCATAGATTTACCTCGCCGCTGAATGCTAATCAAACATTGTGAGACCAATATTAATAGGGAAATAATCGTAGGTGTTGGGCAGTTTAACATTCGGTCTTTCCGAAACCATGCGGCCAATGCAAATGGGTTTACACTTCGAAGCTCAATTTCAAGAAGTTTGAAGACTACACTCCACGCGACGTAATTGATGCGGGACCAAAGATTTGATAAATGACACTTAACTTTTTTGCGCTATAATCAGACTGATTTTTATACTCCGTTCTCGATTTGCCAAAGGAGGAACGTAGATGCCTAAAATATCGATCAATAATATAAATTTGTATTATGAAAAGAGTGGTCAAGGAGCGCCTCTTTTATTTATCCATGGACTCGGCTCGAGCACGCAGGATTGGGAATCTCAAGTTAAAGAATTTTCAAAAAATTATCAAGTTATTGTGTTTGATTTGCGCGGACATGGCCAATCCGATAAACCGGCGGGACCTTATAGCATGGCTTTGTTCGCGTCCGATACGGCTGGGCTTCTAAATGCGCTCGGAATTAAATCGGCTCATATCGTCGGCATTTCACTCGGCGGCGCGGTTGCTTTTCAGCTTGCCATTGACTCTCCTTCGTTAGTTAAAACATTGACCATTGTCAACAGCGCACCAAGTCTGGGTGGAACTCCCGAGCAGGCGAAAGCGGAGATTGATCGTCGTGTCAGCATCGTGAAACAAATGGGGATGCGCGCAATGGGCGAGGCACTCGTTCCCAATCTTTTTCCGAAACCCGAGCATGAAGTATTGCGCCGCAGTTTTGTTTAGAGTTGGGCGAAGAATGATCCGCAGGCTTACATCGACTCGACTCTTTCCATGTTGGGCTGGGATGTGACAAATAAAATCAATTCAATTAATTGTCCAACGTTGATACTCGCTTCCGATCAGGATTACACGCCGGTCGCATCCAAAGAAGCTTATGTTATGCTGATGCCTCATGCGCAATTAGTGGTGATTCCGGATGCGCATCATGCCGTGCCGATGGAAGCGCCAGAGAAATTCAACGCCGCGCTAAAGCAGTTTTTATCAAGACATTCCTAATCTTAAATCAGTTCGCCAAAGGAGGCTTCCCATGCAAGGACAAATGATGGATTATCAACTCACGCTCACTCCGTTATTGGAGCGAGCGCGGCGGCTCTTTCCGAAAAAGGAAATTGTCACCAAAGCCGGGCCGAATCTGGAGCGTATCACGTATGGGCAGATGACCGAACGTGTGGCGCGGCTTGCCAACGCGTTAGAAAAACTCGGTGTGCATCGCGGCGACCGAGTCGCGACGTTTGCATGGAACAATGAGCGTCATCTTGAATTATATTTTGCCGTGCCGTGCATGGGAGCCGTTCTCCATCCGCTGAATCTTCGATTGCCCGCAGATCAATTGACATATATCGTTGCTCACGCGGATGATCAGATTATCTTTGTTGATCCGACTCTTTTACCCGCCATTGAAAAACTTGCCTCACAGTTCAAGAGTGTCAAGCATTATGTGGTCATGAGCGACAAGATTCCTGAAGGCACGACTCTTAATCCGGTTCATTCTTACGAAGAATTGTTAGCCGATTCCAGCCCCGAATATCCCTGGCCGCATTTGGAGGAGAATGAAGCGGCGGCTATGTGCTACACATCCGGCACAACGGGAAATCCCAAAGGAGTGGTGTATTCGCATCGTTCGATTTATTTGCATAGCCTCGGCTTGAGCATGATCGATTCCTTTGGGTTTACGGAGCGGGATATATTTATGCCGGTGGTCCCGATGTTTCATGTGTTGGCATGGGGAACACCGTTTGCTAGTGTAATGCTCGGGACGAAACTTGTTTTTCCAGGTCCGCATTTGCAGCCGCGTGATCTGGCTGAGTTGATTCAGGCTGAGAAGGTTACGTTTTCAGCGGGTGTTCCAACTTTGTGGCTGGGATTGTTGGCGTTGCTCGATAAGGAGCGCTACGATCTAAGTAGCTTGCGAGGAATGATTGTCGGCGGCGCGGCCGCTCCACAGTCTATGATTGAGGCGTTTGAAAAGAAACACGGAATTAAAGTGATCCATGCTTGGGGCATGACGGAGATGTCTCCATTAGGAACAGTTAGTCACTTGAAAAGCTATCAGCAGGAATTGCCCGAAGAACAACGTTTCACCTTTCGCGCGAAACAAGGATTAGCTGTGCCGGGTGTTGAGATCCGCGCAGTGGATGAAGAAGGAAAAGAAATTCCGTGGGATGGAAAAGCCTTCGGCGAATTGCAGGTGCGCGGACCTTGGATCATCAGCAGTTATTACAACGATGAGCGCAGCGCCGATTCATTCATGGACGGATGGTTCCGCACCGGCGACGTGGTTACGATTGACCCTGAAGGCTTTGTGCAGATCGTGGATCGCACGAAGGATTTGGTCAAGAGCGGAGGCGAATGGATCTCAAGCCAGGATTTGGAGAATGTGATCATGGCGCATCCCAAAGTCCTCGAAGCGGCAGTGATCGCGGTCCCGCATCCGAAGTGGCAGGAGCGACCGTTGGCATGTGTTGTCCCGAAGCCTGATTACAAAGACAATTTAACCAAAGCGGAAATCTATGACCACCTACGGACGCGCTTCGATAAAATGTATCTGCCTGATGATATTGTGTTCATCGACTCGGTGCCCAAGACGAGTGTGGGTAAGTTTGATAAGAAGGTGTTGAGAGAACAATATAAGAATTATCAATTACCGGAAGCATAAGGAGCAGGGCTGGTTCATCACCAGCCCTGAATTTTTTATGGATTGAAATTAATGCGAAAAATCTTCATGTCTGAGTTGGGTACCGAAGCGATATAAGTGAAACGCGGATCGGGCGTGGTGTTGTTATAGATTTTATCCAATTGCGGCCGCAGACCTGGAAGCAGAATGTAGCGCGCATCGTAATGTTGGGCAATGAAGACGATGGTGTTGATGTCGTTGTTCGGAATCATAACGGTCTTGAATCCAGTGCCTTCGTAAACATCCCAAGTGTCGCGTGCTAATACAGTAATACTATCTGCGGTAATTCTTTGTTGCTTCGCATTATTAAGGATGATGGACTGAACGGTTTTGTATTGTTGATAAACTCCGTTATAGGCAATTGTCGATTCGTAATTCTTTTCAAATCCTTGATAGCCTGCATAAGCGGAAAGCAAAATCACTACGCCAACAAGTAATAATTTTGGCTTTAGATAATTGGCGAAGAAATCCACAATCAACAGGCACACAAAAGGCATGAGTATGCCCAAACTTTTAATAAGCGATCCGGGTCCTGAAAAACTGGCGATGATTGTATAAAATAAATATTCAAAGAGAGCAAAGAGCGAAGCCGGGATTAAAAGAAAAAGTTTGTCCTTATTGCGATGAATGAAAAGAGCGTCTGCAAGCGAAATGAAAAACACTACAGTGAAAACTGGATCAAGGAAATAGTTGACTTGTCCTAGATTTTCTTTTGCAGTGTGCCACTTATGGTTGATAATGCCAGTAATTCCCCATGCGGCTCGCAACGTTTTCCAGTCAATTTCTTTGCCATACGAATGGAAGTCTTCGTAAGTTGTTAGAAAGGCAGTCTTTGCAGGGCCCGGAGGAAATGGTGTATGGAATTCTGTGTAATTCTTGATTATCAACGGCGACAGGATTAATAAATGGATTCCAATTACCGCCAACCCAATGACGATTTTGTTTTTCCAAGTTATGGACGCCAGCAAAATACATATTCCGAGCACGGCTAACAGAAGGACATCATCCTGCCGAATCAGGTTTGCGAATCCGGTAAAGAGCGCCGCTAAAAAAAAATAGCGTGATTCTTTGAATCCTCTCATCATGAAATAAATCGAGATCGCTCCGAATGCGCCTGCAAATATGATTGCCTCTGTGGTAGTCGAAAACCAAACTTGGAATGGCGAGAAGAATGTGAGAACGCCGGTCAAAGCACCGATCTTGATGGAATTAGAAAAATATTTTCCTGCCCAATATCCAGCAACTGCCGGGACGATGCCGGCCGTAATCGGGGCGATAAGTGCGGCGGAAATCGTTTTGCCAAATAATATCATTGGAATGGCGATCAAAAACGACGCGCTCGGATTCCAAAAATCACCGGCATAATGGGGGAGCGGCAGTAGTCCGCTGAAAAAATAAACGATGTAATCAACGACAGGTCCGCGCCCGTTCGCAATATTTTTTGCCACCGTGTAATAAAAAGCGGAATCGCCATGACCCGGCATCTGTGCGAAGCTGGCAAGATAGAAACGCAAAACAAGACCGGCAATTAATCCGGCCATAAATAATCCAAACCAAAACCGTTTTTCTTTTTTGTCTGTTTCTACAACGCCCATGCCAGCATCAGCCCAATGATTGCAATGATCAGCCCAATGTGAAGAAGAAGGTTGGAGGTTGTTAACCAAAAAGGCTCAAGCACAAATTGCAAAATCAGATTGACCAAGATCAGCACTATCCCAATTATTGGCAAAAGCCCTTTGCGATGCGCGAGATATTCTGAAAGCAAATCCAATAATTTCGACATCAAACTTCCTCTTCTTCCGGCTCAATCTTCTTGTTGGTGGTTTGCCACGACGAGAATTGTGCGGCCAATCGTCCGGGAATTCGCCCTTGGATCAAAACGCCGCCGCGCTCATGTTCGATCCGTTCTACTTGACCGGCTTCATGAAACAGCGAGATCAATGCGCCTTGTTGATACGGCAAACGAACCAGGATCGGTGTATAGGTCTCATATAATTCTTTTTGGATTAAATCCAAAAGCTCGGATAAGCCAATTCCTTTTTGCGCGGAGATGGCAATTGCTTTTGAATACTGCCTCACCGTTTCGCGCGCGACTTCAGGTTGGTTGAGGCGATCTATTTTATTTAACGCTGTGACAGTTGGAATATGTCCTGCGTTGATCTCTTCCAATGTTTTCTGAACCGATTGATATTGATTCAATGCGTTTCGGTGCGAGATGTCCACCACATGCAAAAGCAAATCCGCTTCGGTGATTTCTTCCAGCGTTGCATGAAAAGCCGCGACCAATGTGGTTGGTAATTTTTGAATAAAGCCGACTGTGTCGGTGAGCAAGGCTTGATAGCCGCCGGGCAATTCAATGCGGCGCGTTGTCGGATCGAGAGTTGCAAAGAGTTGATCCGCTACATAGACATCGGATTTGGTAAGACGATTAAGTAACGTTGATTTACCGGCGTTGGTATAACCAACTAACGCAATCGTCGGGATACGCGAGCGTTTGCGCTGCGACCGATAACGCATTCGGTGTGCGCGGACTTTTTCTAGTTCGCGTTTTAGGTGTGCGATCCGACTTCGAATCGAACGCCGATCCACTTCGAGCTGTGTTTCACCGGGTCCACGCAAACCTACGCCGCCGACCGCGCCGGTTCGTCCGGCGCCGCCGCCAGCTTGTCGGGCGAGATGCGTCCATTGTCCGGTTAGACGCGGAAGCAAATATTCGTATTGAGCTAATTCGACTTGAACCATTCCTTCCGCGGTATGAGCGTGTTGTGCAAAGATATCCAGGATGAGCGCAGTTCGATCCAGCACGCGAATGTTTGGTCCAAGCGTCTCTTCTAGTTCGCGCTGATGACGCGGAGATAGTTCGTCATCAAACAAAATAACCTGTGATAAAGTTTCTTCGCTCAAAGCTTTGAGTTCAGCCACTTTGCCGGGACCGATATATGTTTCAACATTTGGATGATCGAGTTTTTGAGTCAGTTCGCCTACGACTTCAAGTCCGGCAGTATCTGCGAGAAGAGAAAGCTCGGTAAGCGAGTCTTCGAGTGGAAGAAATTTTTTTTGGTTGTGTAACTCCGCGCCGACTAGAAAGGCGCGTTCACGCGGAGGTTGTGTTGGCTGGGGGATTCTCTTTGACATCAGGGTTGGCTTGTTGTTTCTCTAATTTGCTAAAAAGCTTGGCGATCTTCGGATCAGTCCGTTCTGTGCGGATGGGGATCAGAATGTGAAATGTGGAACCGGGACATTTTTCTTCGTCATAGCCTGGGGACTCAGCCCAGATCGTTCCACCGTGTGCTTCGATGATACCACGCGTGATGGGTAAACCCAAACCGGGTCCGCCGCCTTTGAATTTGGTCTTGCCGCTCGAATGCAGATTGACCCGGCCGGTTTGACCGAACTTTTCGAAAATCTGAGCTTGGTTTTCGGCTGAAATGCCGATGCCGGTATCAGCAACAATGATTTCGATAAAGCCCGGCAAGCTGCGGCCGTCAATCGTAATCTTGCCTTGGTCTGGCGTATATTTGATCGCGTTGGATAATACGTTTTTCAAAGCTTGATAAAGACGTTCTGAATCGGCGTAGATCCATGTTTCGCTTCCGGAAAAGTTGCTAATCTCAAGTCTCTGCCGGCGTTCTTGGATCGCCGATTCCATTTCACGTTGGAGAAGAGTAAGAAGCCGTCCGAGCAAGAGTGGCTGCAGGTTGAGCGACAGCAGATCATTGTCAATCAACGAAACGTCAATCATATCATCAATAATTTCGTGCAGGCGGTTGATGCCCGTGTTGACTCCGCTGAAAAGTGTGTCGATATGGTTGTTCCCGTTTTGCATAACGAGGTCACGCATCATTGCCGTATAGCCTTCGATGAGAGTCAGCGGCGTTTTGAGTTCGTGCGCGGCAACGGAAATAAAATTGGACTTTGAACGGTCCAGCTTTTCAAGCGTCTGTCTCACTTCGATCAGTTCGTTGGTGATGTAAGCCACGCGTGCTTCCATTTCCAAGCGGGCGATTTTTTCCAAGCCGTAAGTGTAAATGGGCGTAACGGTGGAAAGTAAGTCGAGTGCATCTTGTTCTGAAAGATTTTCAATCGCAATGTCGTTGGTGATCGAAATAATACTGTTCAGTGTTCCCGAAACATTTTGTCGGCTTTGTTGCAGATCGGATAGAGTGGGGGAGCCGGTCCATTCGTGAATGGCAGGGTCGAGCCAAGCCGGGTTTCCGGTCATCACAGCTTGTTCAAGCCCGTCATAGAAACGATTTAATTGATCGATGAAAGCATCGCGTGCACCGACGCCGCGCGTCAGGCTTTGAGAAACGCGTTGTAACCAGATGGGACGGATTTGGCTGAGAAGTTCCTGAGCTTTCATATTTATTGTATCTACTCAAGTTTACGCTGAGATGCTTCTTTTGGCAATTTCATTTTAGTTGACGATTTTGTTGGGTGAGCCACGTTAATAAAACGTCTCCGACTATCTGCAGGCTTTTGGATGAAATCTTATCAGGAGTATCCTCGGTAGTGAGCCAATATTTGTAATCAATATCAATGATGTCGACGGATGGAATACCGGCTTGGATGAAAGGAATGTGATCATCTAGGATATCGTACTTCACGCTTGGTATAAAGGCATCCTCATATCCTAGTTTTGCAGCCGTGTCCCATATGGATGTCCGCAAATTTAAATCTGAATTTCCATCCATGTAAAATGTTGGGTTTTCTCCGCCGACCATATCCACCAGCAACATGGCTTGTGGTTTGACTGTTATCGTTGCTACAAAGGCTCTAGAGCCGAGAGTCCAATCCCAGCCGGGAATCTTGCCGTTATCTTCTGCATCGAAAAAGACAAGCCAAACAGACGGTGCGTTGGAAGGAAGCGTACGTGCCAATTCCAACAAGACCGCCACGCCTGAAGCGCCATTGTCTGCGCCCGGTGTGGGCTGGGTTTGTTTTGTGATATCAGGATCGCGGTCCGCATAAATGCGCGTGTCGTAATGCGCGCCGAGAATATATTGCGGCGGAACATTGGTTCGGAATGCAATTAAGTTTTGGATCGGATGACCCATTGATTCGGCTTGTTGAATTTGTACTTGCCAGCCCGCCGATTCGAGTTCGCTTTGCATCCATTCCAACTCTTTAGCGTGTCCATCCGACCCGGGAATGCGCGGCCCGAACGCGACTTGAGTCTGCACATCGGCCAAAGCGCCGACGCCATCGAATTTAACGGGAGCCGTTTGCCGTCCAAGAAGGAACGCTCGGGCGTACCAGCCTAGTATCAATGCAAGCAAGATTCCAATCGTGATTAAGTAAATGGCAATGTTGCGTTTATTCATGTTGATTTAAAAAGTTTTCTAGATCAACGATGGCACGTTCTGCGTAAGCCTTGCCGCGCTCGCGTTTGCCGAGGTGATCTGTGATTGTAAGTGAAGGCAGGATACCAAAGTTAGCTTTCATCGGTTGAAAATCTTTTAAGTCGGCGTGGGTCACATAATAACATAGCGCACCGAGCATGGTTGTTTGTGGAAGATTAATCAGTTTTTGATTTTTGTGTAAGCGCGCAGCGTTGATGCCCGCCAACAAACCTGTGGCAATGTTGCCCATGTAGCCTTCAATGCCGGTCAGTTGTCCTGCAAAGAAAAGATCTTCGCGGTTATAAAATTGAAGTGTTGGCTTTAAAAGTTTGGGCGAAGCGATAAATGTGTTGCGGTGCATTTGACCATAACGAATGAATTCGGCATTTTCAAGTCCGGGGATGAGATGCAAGACGCGTTTTTGTTCGGGATATTTAAGATTGGTTTGAAAGCCAACCAAATTGTACAAGTTGCCTGCGAGATTATCCTGCCTCAACTGAACGACGGCAAAAGGCCGCTTGTTTGTGCGTGGATCGATTAATCCAACAGGGCGCATCGGACCGAACGCCAGCGAATCTTTTCCGTGCTCAGCCATGATTTCAATCGGCAAACATCCTTCGAAAAAATGTCCAGCCTTTACGCCGTCGCGGATGGAATCTTCAAATGAACGCAATTCAATTCGCTCAGCTTGAAGAAGTGAATCTACAAAAGCATAATATTCTTCTTTTGTGAATGGACAATTGATATAGTCGCCTTCATCATCGCTTCCTTTGTCGTAGCGAGAAGCGCGGAAAGCAATGTTCATGTTGATGGAATCAGAAGCGATAATCGGCGCGATGGCGTCGAAAAAAAAGAGATGCTCGTTGCCGCTTAGGTTAGAAATCTTTTGCGATAATATCGGCGAAGTCAACGGACCAGAAGCGACGATGGTCAGCGTGGCCGGAATATCGGTCACTTCTTTGCGGATAACTTTAATTCGCGGATGGTTTTGTACTCGCTCGGTTACGGTTCGCGCAAATAATTCGCGATCTACAGCCAAAGCCGAACCGGCTGGCAACGCTGATGCTTCGGCACATTCCAGCAACAGGGAACCTAATCGGCGTAGTTCATTTTTCAGAACGCCCGATGCGCGGTCAGGTTGATTCGAGCCGAGTGAATTCGAGCAGACCAATTCGGCGAGATAATCTGTTTCATGTGCTCCGGTTGAAAGGGCCGGGCGCATCTCGTAAAGACTTACATCCAAGCCTTGTTGCGCCGCTTGCCAGGCGGCTTCGCTGCCCGCCAGTCCACCGCCAATAACGGTTAAATCGGTCATTGCGAAGTCTATTGTACCATCCGAGGGTGCTGTATAATCTTTAGCATGGAAGCGCAACTCAAACAAGCTTGTCAACTGACCGGTGCGGCGTGGGCCGCGCTTGCCGAGCGTGAAGGCGGTCAATGGTTGATTCGCGTTGTCTGTCATTTGAACAAATCGAAACAAGCCGCGTTAAAAAATTTTCTCGATCAAGAGTCGATAGATACGTGGCTAGTCGGCGCTTGGAATGGAGAAGGTAACCGATCTGCTTCTTTGCCTCTGGACGCGAAACTGGGCGCGGCTCGACTGCATGTTTTTCCGGTCTCCAAAAGTTCACAAGCATTGTTGGTCGGCGGAAAACATTTCTCTGCAAACCAGCAAGGCATTTGGCGTCTTGTATCAGGGTTAATTAAAACGGAACGTCCAACGGTTGATACCGATTTTTTGCCGGATATTCAAACTGAATTATCTTACGACATGCCGCGCGCGCTCGACCGTGTCTTGGCAAGTTTTGTGCATGCGGCAAATCCGCAAGGAGCGTGGCTGGCGATTCGACGCGGTGACATGCTGGATATTTCGGCGCAGTTTAATGAGGCTCGCGGAGTAGGTATTTCACTTTCCATTGACTCGAATCCTTTATTGCGTCGAATGAATCGGACGCGCGTCGAAATTGCAGTTAAAAAGGAACAAGCTGAGTGGGATCAAATTCCTCGTGCGATATTGCGATCCAATACCAAGCTGTGGTGTTGTTTTCCATTGAACGTAAGCCAACGATTGATCGGCGCGGTGGCATTGTGGCGCAATTCTGAATTGGATGCGGACGAATGGTCTAGGCTCCGCGAGATTGCAAGGCAAGTTTCTTCGTCCGTGGAAGTGATTGTTACATTTTCTGAGTTGACCAACCATTTGCGGCGGCTGGGAATGTTAAATGATTTTGCTCTAACCGTGTCATCTGCCCAAAATCTAGATCAGATCGCGCGCCGTGCTTTTGGCCTTTTATCCCGATCATTCTCAACGGAATTGATTTCAATGTATATTCCCTCCGCGGATGAAAGGTTGATGCGCGAGTTTATCAATCGCGATGGGAAATTCACGGCGCAAAATGCCGCGCTTGTGGGTCATTCCGCTTCCGTACTTTTGAAAAGCGGTCGAACGATTCGAATTAACGATTCCTCATCCGCTGATTTCAAATCATTTTATTCTGAATCTCGCTCGGTTTTGCTCGTGCCGCTGATGTATCGCCGGCAGACCGTTGGTTTGCTCTCGCTTGAAAGCGTACGTCCTGAAGCGTTTACTCAATATGATGAACACTTGATGATGGTCATCGCCAGTTATTTGGCTGGACTCATCGAATATGGTCGTCTGCGCGAAGAAGCCGAAGCGCGCGCCCGCAATCTTGGTCTCATTCATGAAGTCGTTCAGCAAATCATCGGTTTGAGCAATAAGACGGAAATCGCCCAAATCACCGCCGATCTCATTGCGCAATATTTTGGCTATGAATTGGCTGGTGTTATGCTCGTTAATGATGGCGGGCAATCGCCCATCCTGGGAATAGGTGGATCGCGCGCGGTGGTCGTTCGACGCGAATTGGAGCACGAAGAATTTCTCGCTCAAGATGGAATCACAAGCCGCGTTTTCAATACCGGAGAAAATATCTTAGTGAACGACACAGCTCAAGATAATGTTTATAAATCGGTGTATGGCTGGAATGCAGGTTCGGAAATTTGTGTGGCGTTAAAAGATGGAGAACGCGTGTTGGGCGTCATTGATGTGGAGAGTAGTCAGCAGAATGCCTTTAGTGAAAACGATCTCATCGCGATGGAATCTCTGGCGGGTGTACTTGCGACCGTTGTTTCCAGCGCGGATCAATATCAGCGTCAATTGGAATCGGTTCGCCAATTGCGCGCTGCACAGGTTGAATTGAAATCGCGCATGGCGGCTCAACAAGAAGCCGAAAGGCGGCTCTTACAAGCCGCGAAATTAGCGGCCGTTGGAGAAATGGCGGCAGGCATCGCTCACGAATTGAATAATCCTTTAACCACTGTGACTGGATTCACTGAACTTATCCTGGATGAAACATCCATGGAGGCTCCTCATCGCGCGGATATTGAACTCATTCTCAAAGAGGCGCGGCGCGCACGCGATGTCGTCAGGCGGCTTCTCGATTTTGCGCGTCAAGGCGAACGCACGCGCTCCAAAGCGGATATCAATGAGATCATCGAAGATGTGTTGATGCTCACGCGCCACTTGATCCATACGAGCGGCGTGCAATTATCTCTTGAACTTATCAAAGATCCGCCATGGGTTTCTGTGGATACCAACCAGATGAAACAGGTTTTTCTGAATCTGGTTCATAATGCATTGCAAGCCATGCCTGCCGGCGGCAACCTTGAAATCCAAACATCGGCGCGGACAAAGGATGATCGACCATGGATCGTGGTGGCTGTCAAAGATAGCGGCGTGGGCATTGAAGTCAAAAACAAAGATCGAATCTTTGAACCGTTTTTTACGACCAAGGCTGATAGCGGGGGAACAGGTCTTGGTCTTTCGGTGACGTATGGCATTGTCACCGATCACGGCGGTACAATCGAAGTAGAAAGCTCGCCGGGTAAAGGCTCGATGTTTACCGTCTGGCTTCCGTTGTAATTATGGGACCGATAACGATTTTGATTGTGGATGACGAACCGGGAATCGCTTTGCTTTGTAAGCGCCTGCTTTCGCGCGCGGGATATATCGTAACCGCGTTAACTGACCCGAAAGAGGCAGTGGCTTGGCTCAGAGAACATCAGGCGGATTTGTTGCTTGTTGATGTGCGTATGCCTGAGGTGGATGGCTTCGAATTGATTACGTTGGCCCGCCGTCTGCAGCCGGATTTGGCGGTGTTGGTCATGACAGGTTTTGGCACGATCGAAACGGCGATCCGCGCTCTGCGTCAAGGTGTAGATGGTTTGATCTTAAAGCCTTTTCAAAATGGCGATGAATTAATCCAGGCAGTTAAATTATCTTTTTCTGACAGCCAGCAAAAACGTGATGCGGCGCGCATCAATGCCTTACGACCTTTATTTACCATCACCGAATCGATGTTCTCTGAAACGCGACAGGATTCTTTGCTGGATTTGATTGTCAATGCGGTGCTTGGACAACTGCGATGCAGGCATGCAGCCTACTATCAATATTCGGATGTAGAGAAGCGGTTCATTCTTCTGAGCGGCATCGGTAAAACGCTGACAGATTTTCTGATTCAGGCAGATTCGGGCGGCGCTCCGATTCTAATCAATGCCACGGGTCCCGGCAATTCGGATTTGCAAGCGCGGCTTAGCAAATCGGGATTGGGAGCGGCGATGTTCGCTCCCATTGTCAGCCCGGGCTCTCGAAGCATTTTGTTCGCGGCGCGCGATCCGGACGATTTGCCGTTTAGTGAAGCCGATTTGGAAATGTTCCAAGTGCTTGCACGTCAGAGCGCGGCGGCCATGGAAAATGCGCGTCTATATGATGAACAGCGAGCCTATGTCCGCAAGATCGAAGAATCGCAAACCGCATTATTACAAGCGGAAAAGATGGCCGCGGCTGGGCGCCTCAGCGCTTCAATTGCGCATGAAGTCAACAATCCGTTGCAGTCCGTTCAAAACTGTTTGCATCTTGCCGCCCGCGAAGATTTGCCGGAGAAAAAACGAAAAGAATATTTTGATTTGGCACGGACTGAGTTGGAACGTTTGTCTCTCACGGTGCGCCGCATGCTGGACTTTTATCGTCCCGGCGCCGCCAAGCCGGAACCGGTAAATCTTCCGGAATTGCTGGACTATGTTTTGGCGTTGATGCAGAAACAGCTTGCCGAGTGCAATGTTCAAGTGAAAGTTAATTTGTCTTCCTCAACACCGCCCGTTACAGCAGTGAACAGTCAAATCCAGCAGGTGTTCATCAATCTTATTTTGAATTCGTTCGATGCCATGCCGAAAGGCGGCCATTTGACAATTACTGGGCGACCGATGGACGGAGGGGTCGAAGTTTTATTTCAAGATACCGGACCCGGCGTGCCAGTTGATAAACAAAAAAATATTTTCGAACCGTTCTTTAGCACCAAGGAAGGCGGCACTGGACTCGGCTTGACTGTCAGCTATAATATAGTCACCGCACACGGCGGGACGCTTGAGCTGCTGACCAACCATGGGCATGGTGCCTGCTTTAGACTCTTTCTGCCAATAGGAGGTAAACGATGAAATCCAATATTCTGGTGGTTGATGATGAGAATGTTGCTCGTCAATCTCTCACCGATATTCTTAAACTGGAAGGCTACAACGTGGCGTCCGCCGCAAACGGGCAAGCGGCTGTGGAGTTTATCCGCACTCATCCCGTTGATTTGATGGTCGTTGACTTGCGTATGCCGGGCATGGATGGCTTGGAAGTGGTGCAGGTAACGAATCAAATCGCCCCGGATACGGAAATCGTTTTGCTGACCGCGTTTGCGTCGACTGATTCAGCCGTTCAAGCCTTGCGGTTGCGAATCCATGATTATCTGATCAAACCGGCGGCGCCAGCACAGGTCATTGCCAGCGTGAAAAAAGGATTGGCGCGTCGCGCCGCAAAACTGCAGGCGAAGAGCGGTTCGGGCGAATCTGCCGAATTAGATGAGACCACGGTTGAATATAAGTTGAAGGACGGAACGGTAGTAGACCTTTCGCGGCGCCAAATTCGATCCGGAAAAAAAGAGGAGCATCTTACGCCCGCCGAAGGCCGGTTGCTGCATATCTTAATGGAGAATCCGGGGAAAGTTTTTTCTCATCGGGAACTCGTGTTGTTGGTTCAAGGCTATGACACATCACAGCGCGAAGCGCCTGAGATTTTGCGTCCATTGGTAAGCCGCTTGCGGCATAAATTGGAAAAGTTTCCAGTGTTATCAGAACGTGTGGCCAGCGTGCGAGGTACAGGCTATCTTTACGAAAACGAAAAATGAATAAATAAACAAAGAGTCTGTATCATGCAGACTCTTTGTTTATTTATTCATGCGGGCCCCAGGGTATATCAGCAGGAATGTCGCGCGGCAAATCGGGCGGACGAATCCATGAAAGCCAACCGCCTTTCGTATTGGAGTATGTCGGATGAGATTCTTCTATTCGAACCAGAAGCAGACTAAATCCAAGCCCAGCTGCGCCCAGCCATTGTGTCCACGCTAGATTTTCTTTAAGGAAGATGTAGCTAAATAAAATGGTCACAAGCAATTCGCTGAGACCGAGAAGCGCAGTCTGCATCCCGCCAATATGTTTAACACCGAGGAAAAGTGCAAGGCGGGATAGAAGTGTCGCGATGGTCAGCCCGATAACGGGCCACCATAATGAACTAGGTGCGATCCATGTGCGATCAAAGATTGCATAAGCAGGTAAAACCACGATCGTCATTGCAACGAGTGTGTAAAGCGTTACAGTTGGAGCGGGAACTTCATATAACACGCGCTGATTGATCGGCAGATGAAGCGCATAAAGCGCCGCTGCCCCTAGCATCATCGCAATTCCAATTGGATCGGTGGGGTGCCCAGGCAGGGTGGTGAGGAGCAGCAAGGATAGACCCGCAATGCCCATCCGAATAACAGTTAAACGGCTGGGCGGTTGGCGATCAAGAATCAACCAGATGGCTACAAAGAAAGGATAGATGAGATATAAAGTTTGTCCTACACTGGCGTCCAAGCGTTCGAGAGCCATGTAATATAAGATCGAACCGAGTCCATTGATCGCTCCAGCCAAAAGGCAGCCAACCAGTCCGACTGGATAGATATAAAGATATTGGCGGTAAAAGAGAAGCACGACAATCAGCATCAAGCCTGCCGCCATTGTGGTGCGTAAGGCGGCTACTGCCAATGGAGAAAATCCAAGGTTGATTGCCAGTTTTCCAAAGACCGGGGAAATTCCAAGGAACGCCGCTGAACTTAGCGCGGAAAAGATTCCTTTTGTGCGTCCTTTTTGCATTCTATTCCACAATCATTTTTAAAATCATTTCTAGGTTAAGAGCCATTTATTTGATAAGCGCTTTGACTTCTTCTAGGAATTCATCGTTGAGAAAATCACCTTTTTGCATCAGTGTTTGAATTTGTGTGCCAAGCCGATTCTTTTCTTCAGGAGTAAGTTCCTTTGCAGTCGCGACAATGACCGGAATTTCAGCGGTTTTTGGATCTGACTTGAGCGCGTCCATGACTGCAAAGCCATCCATTTCCGGCATCATCAAATCCAGAATGATCAGGTCGGGTAGTTCGCGCTGGATGAGATTCAAACCTTCCTTACCGTTGGAAGCTTCGAAGATCGTAAAGTCGCCCTGCGATTGGAGAATGCGTCGAATCAGACGCCGCGCCTCAGCCGTATCATCCACAATCGCAACGCGCGGGAATCGATTGGGCGCGACCTGATTCAGCGCGGAAAGTAAACCATCTTCAGGTGTCGCTTCTTTTTTGGTGGGGAACTGCACATCACGCGTCCAGTTACTGCCAAGGATAAATTCTTCCGCAGGCATCGTATGTCCCGTGCAATTCACTACAATGGTATCGGTTGGTTTAATGATACCGGCACGAATCAATTTGAATAAGCCTGCGAAGCCCACGGCCGCGGCTGGCTCCACAGATATACCCTCCATTTTTGCAAGAGCATGCATGGCACGGAAAGCTTCCTCGTCGGTAACACTTTCAAAGGTTCCTTTGGTTTCTAAAACCTGTTTGCGCAAAATACTGTATGACCTTCCAGGGTCGCCGGTAGCTAACGTCTCGATGTGTGTCTTTGGGGTTGTTACGGGAATGGCAGTTTCAAGTCCTTGTTTGAAGCTGTCCGTCATTGGAGCGCAGCCATCTGCTTGTATCGGCGCAATGGACGGTATTCGATCTACCAATCCCATTTGTTTTAGTTCATGGAATCCTTTATACACGCCTAACGGTCCCATGCCTCCGCTGATGGCTTGCACATACCAATCAGGCGTGCGCCATATTCCTTTATCCTTGCCATTGGAGTTGACAGGACCCTGAATGGCTGTCAACTGCTCGGCGATTTCAAAGGCAATTGTCTTCATCGCTTCAATGGATGTAATGGTGCGCGCACCCATATCCTGATAGAGATTCCGCTGCCGCGCGAATTCTGATGCGATTTGTTTGGCTTGGTCGTACGAGCCTGTAACTTTTACAACCTGACTTCCATATAGTGCGATCTCACGCATCTTCACCGCGGGAACAAGGCTGGTCACAAAAGCCCAAAGTTTAATGCCCGCTCTCGAAGCGTATGCGGAATATGCAATCGCAACATTTCCGGTAGAAGCCGCGACCATTTCGGTGATGCCGGCTTCTTTCAGCGCCGCGATCGTAACTGCTGCCTGTCGATCTTTGAAAGAACCGGTGGGTCCCTGGCGCTCATCCTTAATAAAAAGATTTGGAGTCCCCAGCATCATACCGAGGTTGACGGCTTGTATCAGCGGCGAGCCGCCTTCGCCAAGCGACAGGCTTGCATTCGGATTGCGAATCGGCAGAAGTTCACGATATCGCCAGAGGTCAAAAGGACGACCGGGTAATTGCAAAGGCAAAGTCTTTGCGAGTGTATCGTAATCGTATTCCGCTTCGCGCCATTGGCTGTTACAACGCGGGCAGTTGGTTGAGGTTGGAAAATAGGGCGCGGTGTGCCCGCAGTCCAAACATTTGATGATGAATGACATTTCTTTAACTTTCTATTTCTTTCCTTCGATGCGTTTGAGAGCATGTTCAATGGTGCTGAGCAAATCATTTTCGTTCAATGCGCCTTTAGTCAAGAGCCGTTGACCGAATTCTTTTAATTGTTGTTGCTGCTCTGTAGATAAGTCAACGCCGCTAACCACAACAACAGGGATGTCTCGTAGTTTAGGATTCTCACGCATTTTTTCGAGGATGGTAAAGCCGTCCATTTCAGGCATGAACAGATCGAGGATCACCGCGTGCGGAGGTTGAGCAAGAATGGTCTCCCATCCTTTTCGTCCGCCCTCGGCGAGGATTGTTTTGTAACGCCCATGGTCCTTGAGAATCTTGTCTATCAAACGCAAGTCGCTGGGATTGTCGTCAATCACCAACACCTCGCGAATGCTTCCATCGCTGTTTAAGTTATCCAAGGCATTAAGCAAATCGTCTTCGAGGATTGGCTTCAGTAAATAGTCTGCTGCACCAAGGCTAAAGCCGCGTTCTTGATCTTCGACGATCGAGCAGATGATAACCGGGATGTCGCGTGTTTCGCTGTCTGATTTAAGATCATTCAACACCGACCAGCCATCATAACCGGGCATCATAATGTCGAGCGTGATCGCATACGGCTTGAGTTGTTTGGCTCGTTCTTTGGCTTGGGTGGGATTGGTCAGCGAAACCACTTGATAGCCTTGCGGCTGGAGATACCGCTCGTAAAGCGAGATTACTTGCGGATCATCATCAATTGCAAGTATGACCTTTCCATCGTGGGAGGCTGACGTTTCTTCCTTGCTGCGATAGATCGGCAGGGTAAAATAAAATGTACTGCCTTTTCCAACTGCACTGTGAAGCCCGATTCGTCCACCGTGCATCTGGATCAACTGCTGGCTGATCGAAAGACCGAGACCGGTGCCGCCGGTTCTTCGCGTCAACGAATCGTCTACTTGTGAGAATGGTTGGAAGAGTTTGGACTGGTCTTTCAGTTCAATGCCCGCGCCGGTATCAGTTACGCTGACGAGGATTTCAGGGTGTCCCGCAGGTCCTGCGCTAACTGTGGCATCCACTGTAATCGTCCCTTCCATCGTAAACTTGGACGCGTTGGATAGCAGGTTCAATAAAACCTGACGCACACGGATCGCGTCAGCCCGGACAGTGGGCAGATTTTCCTGGATGTTCTTGACGAGTCTGACCGGCTTGTCTTTGACCAATCCAATGACTGTGGACATCACGCCGTTGATTAAATCGGTCATGTTCACTTCGTCGAATGCCAATTCCATCTTACCGGCTTCGATCTTGGAGAGATCCAAAATATCATTGATGAGGCCAAGCAAGTGCTGACCTGAATTGTAGATCGCGGTCAAGTCCTGTCCTTGCAACTCACTGACGGGACCGTCAATGCCTTTCAGAATCACACGCGAGAAACCGATGATGGAATTCAAAGGCGTGCGAAGTTCATGGCTCATATTGGCGAGGAACATGCTCTTCATGTGGTCTATTTCACGCATTTCCTTGATGGCTTGTTGCGATAATTCATAAGAACGGGCGTTATCAATGGCGATCGCAACTTGATCGGCGATAATTTGTAGAACAGCCAAATCGTCAGGGACGAATGAATCCACCGTCGGAGATTGGATATCCAAAGCGCCGATAACACGTGTGCCGACGCGCAATGGTATGGCAGCCTCTGCGCGCGTATCAGGCAATAGAGGATTAGATTTATATGTCAAATCCAGAGCCGTATTATTCACTACCACGACTTCACCGGTTTGTGAGGCTTTGCCGACCACGGAGCTTTCATTGACTGGAAGACTATGTTGGAGACGCTTCATTTCTTCGCCGGCATTCCCTGTCGCTTCGCGCAGGAGAGAGTTGAAGCCTGTTTCTTCGGTCACAAAAATAGCAGCGTGATAATAGCCGAAGCGTTCGCTGATCAGGTTGACGGTTCGGCTGAAGATGGTGGTCAGGTCAAGGGTCGAGGTAACGAGGCGGCCAATTTCCGCGGCCGCCGCCAGATAATCATTTCTGCGCTGAAGAGCATCTTCGGCGTGCTTCGTCGCGGTCATATCATGATGCACTGCAAGGAATCCGATGATCGTTCCGGCTTCGTTGAGGATGGGACTATTGGCGCCCGCAATGGGAACGAATTGTCCATCCTTGGTTTTGTTAATGATTTCGCCGCTGATTGTGTTTTTGGAAAGCAGAGTCTCCCAGAAGTTCTTATAATCCTCCTGAGTCATTTTGCCGGATTGAATAATGCGGGGATTTTGTCCAATTGCCTCTTCGGGCTTATATCCATAAACTTTTTCAAAGCCCGGATTGGCATATATGATTGTTCCATCGGTATCGGTAATAAAAACCGCATCGTCCGATTGATCAATACCTAATTTGAATTTCGATAATTCTTCCTGAGAACGTTTCCGCTCGATGGCGATGGCAGCCTGCGAAGCAATCAGGTTTAAAGTATCAAGATCTTTGTCAGCAAGCCGGATATTTGGATCATAAGTTTGTACCGCCATGACTCCCAGGCGTTGAGTTCCACTTCGCAAAGGAACGCCCAGCCAATCGATTCCGCGCGTGCCCCCGCCTTTAATTTCCCCGGATCTTTCTAGGTCATCGTAGACTTCAGGTGTAACCAGTAACGGTTTGCCTGTTCGTAGAACATAGCTGGTGAGTCCGCGACCCGGCTTCTGTGGGGGAAATGGAGAATCATATTCATCGGCATAGTATGGAAATGTCATCAAGTCGGTGCGCTCATCATAGAGCGAAATATAGAAGTTGCGCGCCGGCATCAACGTGTTGACATTTTCATGGATGATCTTGATCAACCCGGCTATATCTGGCGCAGACAAGGCCGCTTCCGCAATTTGCGTAACGGTCGATTGAAGCAGTTCGTTATATTTGCGTTCCGTAATATCCCGCGCGACCAAAAAGACTTGTTCTTCATTGAGCTTTGTTACCGTTGCATCGAACCAATATTCCTGGCCGTTAACATCGAGCATGTATTCCAAATTGCTGTTTTCACCGGTTCTTATTGCCCGGTCGATGCCATCCATGATAGCCTTTGCAGCTTCTTTTGGAAGTAGATCATTTACCAGTTGCCCAATTAACTCTTCGGGAGGCTTTACCAAGCGAGATGGGTTGGTCGGCGCGATACGGACATAACGGCCAGCTTTGTCTAAAATGACAATTACATCGATCATCGCCGCGAATAAGGCGCGCAATTCGCCTTCTGAGCGTTCGACCGTTCGCTGGCTTTCGCGTGTGGCTTCAAATAAACGCGCATTCTCAACTGCGATAGCAGCTTGGCGCGCTAGCCCGGTCAAAAGCTCTAATTCACTTTGGTTGAACTCGAGACCCGTTCCGGTACGCCAAACTGCCATGAGACCACTGACGCGATCTCCGGAAAGCAATGGGGTCGCCATTAAATTTTCGTTGGGGAGTTGCTCCGTGCCGTGAATAGTCAGCGCGCGTTGATCATGCAGCGCATCGTTGACGATTTCTCCATCACCAGTCTTAGCAACGTTTCCGAGGATTCCTTCGCCTAATTTAATTGAATCTTTTTTGATTTCGTCGACTTGATCGCCCAGTACGGCAATAGCTCTGAATGTTTTGCCGTCGGCATCGGGTAAATAAACGGCGCTGCTAAGACCGTTCAATAATTCTTTCGCATGCCCGGCGATCCGCTCCAACACGACCTGGATATCAAGTGAAGAGGAAACATCCTGTCCCACTTCGGCGATAGCAGACATTTCGCGTGCTCTGCTTTGGGCTTCTCCAAAAAGGCGGGTCTTTTCAATCGCTATGGAGGCTTGTCGGATCAAAGACATCAAATGCTGGAATTCGTCTTTAGTGAATTGGGTCTTCTCGGTATAGTAGGCAACCAGATAACCGATCCAATCATTGCCTGAAGTCAATGGGGCAAACAATACAGTCTTGGCATGGAATCGATCTATAAAGAGCGCACGCTCGTTTGGACCGAGACGTTCATCTGTTTCTGTGTCTGCGAATAACGTCGGTTCTTTTGGGTTCAGATATTGGACTGCCGGATAATCCCGCATAAATAGACGCACGAGTTGGTGACCCGGATTGGAAGGATCATCTGGCCAGCCTGCGATAAGGTTCATCGTTTCAGGCTTCTGTTGTTCCTTCCAAGGATAGTCGAATCGCAAAAGACGTGCCACAGACGCACGATTGAGAACCGTATGATGCCGAAGGACATTAAAAATATCATCGAACGACTGCGCAACATTCAGCTCAGCATTTGCTTCATAAAGAGATTCTGTTTCTGAAAGGGCCTTTTGTGTTTCTTGGAATAAACGCGCGTTTTCCAGCGCGAGCGATAACTGGTCAGCAACTTGCTTGACCAGCATCTGTTCTTCCATCGCCCAGGCGCGCGGTTCCGTCTCATCGACCACGCGTAAGGTCGCCCAGTTTTTTTCGTCTGTGCGAAAGGCAAGCGACATGGCACCGGAGTTGTTTGAAACTGCGGATGAAACAATCGGAGCGATTTGCTCTTCCAGACGCGGCAAGGCTGGTTTGGATCGTGCTCCACTTCGAGCGCGGGTTGGAACGGGAACCTGAACCGGAGTCAACACATCGGGCTGTTTCTCCAACTGCGTACGAGGCAGCTTCGCAGGCGCGGTTTCTTCCGGCGCAATATCGTGGAATAAGTGCTCAAGCCGCTTGCTTGTTTTTTTCTTTGACATATTCTGTAAGCTCCTGCGCCAATTCACGATATTGTTGGGACCCGCGGGCATTGGGTTTGTAATGGGTAATGGGAAGTCCGGCAATCGGACTTTCCCGCAATTTGGTATCGACTTCGATGACGGTCCTGAATAAACCTTCGCCGAAAGTATTTTGAAGTTGTTCTTGGATATTGCGATGCGTGCGATTGCGGCGATCTAGCATGGTGACAAGAATTCGATAACCGAGATCGGGATTGCTTTCCTGACGGACACGTCGAATGATGCCCATCATGTTCCTTAATGCGTATGCGGAAAAATATTCCGCTTGGGTTGGGATGATCAATAGCTCAGCTGCGGTCAGTGCGTTGATGGTAATCGCTCCAAGAAAAGGGGGACAATCAAAGAGCACGTAATCATAGAGTAGAGGTGCCGCGTTATCTAACGCACGCTTAAGTCCGGCCGTGTAATTAGTTCGCACAGGCAGGTATTGCTCGGCGTTCTCGATACTGGCTTGTGCAGGGATCAGATCAAGATTTTCGATCTCTGTCGGATAACGCGCACTCATCAGTGGGGCTGATTCGATCAAGATGTGACTCGAAGTCACAACAGCTGATCCGGGTTCCACGCCTAGCGCCAATGTCAGATTTGCCTGCGGATCGAGGTCAACTACCAAAACTTTTTGACCCATTTCCGCAAGCGCCGCACCCAATGAAAGTGTAGTCGTGGTTTTGGCTACGCCGCCTTTTTCATTTGATATAGCGATAACGTGACTCATTTTATGGCTCCATGTCCATTTGGCGCGGTACCCACTTTTTTATCCGTAGAGGTTTTTGCAGCTATTTCCTCGGTTGAGACGGAGATAGCTTGCGGTATTAATTGCACTTCAGTGGCGCCCAGCGCATTCCGTAATTCATTGAGAGCGATGCCAATCATTTCCTCTGGATTATTCGTACTACGAATCTTCGCTGTAATATCCGTGACCATTCGTTCGCGTTCCGCTCTGCGGCTGGTCTCATCAAATAGACGGGCATTTTCCGCTGAAAGCGCGACGCGATCCGCTACCGCCTGCACCAGATCTAATTGATCCCGACTCCATTCTTTGTTGCCCGGAGTCTGGATGACGAGATTGCCAATCAGTTCGCCGCGCAATTTAATGGGAACAATGAGGCGGTCTGATATCTTCTGTTTATTATTTCCACTTTTGGCTTTTTCACCGAGGTCAATACGACTTTCAAGCGGCGATGCGCCGGTAATGGTGTAGTGATAACCAACCAAGCGCTCTTCGCGCGGCAAACGGTTCCAGGCCTGCCGTAAGTATTGGCGATACAGTGCTTCTGCGTCAGCAAGAGATTTGCTTGTCGTTTCAAATAGTCGCGTATTGTCAATCGCAAGGCTTACTTGGTCAGCAAGGAGCGAAAGGATACTAACGTCATCTTGGGAGAATGCATCGGCCTGTTTGCTTTGGACATCTAAGACTCCGATGACCTTATTGCTCGAGCGCAATGGCAGAGCCATTTCTGATAGAGTTTCAGGTAAATCCGGGTTGTTGAAATAAGCCGCGTCGTTACCCACATTGCGTGCAATGCGGATTTTGCCGGTTGAGGCAACAGTTCCTACTATTCCTTGTTCGCCGACCTTTAAGCGATGGCCGCGTTCCAACATGCGTTTGCCGCCTTCGCTATTGGACGCGCTTAAGATTGCAGTTAGGCTGTTTTCATCGTTTAAGAAAATGCCAACATGATAATAGCCAAATCTTTCGCTGATCACAGAAGCAACCTGCGGCAGTAATTCCTCCATACGGCGGATCGAATTGATTGCACCTGCCACAAGAGTGAGCGCCTCGAATTCCTTTGCGCGCCGCGCGTTGATCTCGTTTGCAGATTCCAATTCAGCGGTCCGTTCGCTCACTCTGTTTTCTAGCGAAGCTTGAAGTTCGCGCAATTCCGCGTTGACTTTGATCTGTACCTGCTCGCTCGCGCGCGTCGAACGCACATTTTCATTAAGGCGATTTATCAACGCTCTCTCTATAAATGTAACTGCCAATATAACGACTGAGATTGCAAAAGGAGAGACCGGCAAAGTGAGTGAGCTGGTCGCGGAGACGAGAACGCCGCGCATTTCTCCAATGCCGATTGCAAAAACGCTCAAGATAATCAGAAAAGCGAAGGCGAAAGAGCCACCCTGTCCGAGCGTAAGGCTCGCTAAAAGGATTACAACGCTATAAGCAAGAAGGTTGATATCATGTAAGCCATAACCGTTAGAAATAGGCTCGGGCAGGATGATAAGAGTTACAACAAGATACAGCGTTACTGGGAGAATGATCTGCGCTGGAAGTAAGTTTCCTCGTCTTAAATAGATGAAACTGACAATGGCGCTGATTAGAAGGAAGGATATGGGCAATATGTATTGCAATCCAAATCCACCTATGATTACGAGGATGAGTGCGGCAAGATCGGTAAACAGAGAAACAATGACCAAGGTCCGCAGCAATTGAGTTGTGGAATGGAGTTCGCGTTCGCTTGTTATTTTTTCAGGAAGGAGTTTACGGAATAAATTCAACATATCTAGTTTTGTCCTTCGCCTTTGCCGCTACCCGATTCAAATTGAATAATTACATCCGAGCCGGGAATCACATGGCCCAATTCCTCGACCGCTGTTTGCAGCACATTTCTTAGGTTGATGGATTGGCTGATTTTGGTAGTGACTTCACCGATGATACGTTCCTTCGATGCGCGTCTTTGAGAATCTTCCAATAGCGCGGCGTTTTCTACCGCAAGCGCTACGCGTCCGGCAATTGCTTCGGCAATGTCGATATCATCCTTGTTCCAATCCGCTTTGTTTTGGGAGCGAATCTCAAGCACGCCGATTACATCATCGCGTAATTTAATCGGGATCGTCAATACGGCGGCGTTTCCTTCAATGCCTGCTGATTTAATAACGCTGCTTCCCTTCGAGTAAACTGTTTCGATTTCAGGATTTTCTATAGGTGAGATTAATGCGTTTAGGCTCGTTCCTGTAAAATGATAACCAACTTTCTTTTCCTCGATGGTTTGGCTTAGAGCCGCGCGAATGTATTGTTCGTAAAGGGCGCGAGCCTCGCGGAGCGAACGATTCGTCTCGTCGAATAGACGGGCGTTTTGGATAGCAATGCTTGCTTGCCGCGCAAGAGTTGAAAGAACATCGATATCTTCCTGAGTAAATGCGGACGGCTCCTCGCTTTGCACATCCAACACGCCAATAGGTTCTTCATTCAGCATGAGCGGCAAAGCCATTTCTGAGCGTGTGGTCGGGAGGTCGGGGTTATTGAAGAAGACCGCGTCCGCTCCCGTGTCGAGGGCGATGCGTGGAATAGAATTTGCAGCAACGTATCCGACGATTCCCTGCTCGCCAACCTTAAGTTGGTGACCCCTCTGGAGCATTCTTTGGCCGCCTTCGCTGTTGACCGCTTTAAGCACGGCAAATTGTTTCGCTTCATCGATCAAGAAAATGCCGACATGGTAAAAGCCGAATTCTTCGCTAATGGTTTGCGCGATCTGCGGGAACATGGCTTCAAGATCATGGATGGACGCAATCGATTGAGTAACTTTCGCGATTGCCCCAAGTTGTGACGCTCGCCGCGAAACTTCCTGATGAGCTGCCGCTAACTCGGACGTGCGTTCCTGGACGCGTTGTTCCAGTGTACCGACCAGGTCACGCAATTGTGCCGCCATGTTTCTGAATGAGGTTGATAGCGTTCCGATTTCATCATTGGAAGATTGAGCAGGTATCGCAACATCTAGATTTCCTTGTCCAACCTCCAGCGCGGCATTTCTGAGCAGGATGATCGGATCGGCCACTGCTGTGGCAACAACTTGAATGATCACAAACATCACCAATAATCCCAATACACCGACTGCAACTAAGTTGCGCGATGTGGAAGATGTCAAGTTTTGAAAGCCCTGATAGATGCCTGTGTAATCAATAATTGCAGCACCAGAGATTTTTCCACTTGGCGCTTCGACTGGCACAACTAACATGTAAATGCCGGTTTGACCTTGAATGAATGTGCGTTCCTGACCGTCCTTAAGTGTGTTAGGTATTTCATTTCCTGTTTCTTCATGAAATATTTTGAAAATATTTCCACTATTGATTGGATCAGCAAGAATGCGCATTTGGGTATCAACAATGTATATGGGCCATTGTTCGCTCTTGTAAAGTTGTGCTATATAATCTGGAGCGGCAGCGGGATATCGGCCTACTGAAATGGCGACCGATTCTGCGACATGGCTTGCCTCTGCAATTGCCGATTTTTGCGCTTCCTGATATTGCTGCTGGACGGCAAATGCGGAAAATATTCCAGCGATCAAAAATAATGCAGAAAAGCTCAGAAGCAGTCTAGCCCGAAGGGATATGCTATATTGTTGAGCAAGGAAAAAGCCGAATACGATCGCTATAATCGCGACTAATGTAGGGATGGCGATTGTCACGATACTTGGGGCGGCTAATCGATAAGCCGGTGCCAAAGAATCCATAAGAATGCAGAGAAAACCACTTATCGCCGCGGTTATTGATGTGGCAACAATTTCACGCGAGGGTAAAGTAGTTGTAGACATCATTGCGGTAAGAAAGCCAATCCCTAACCCAAACGCAATGCCTAGGTTTGTGAGAAGCGCCGTCCCGATGACAAAGACAACCTGGGCCGTGATAATCAGTAGAAGCATGCTTCTGGTAGGGTTGTTTCCGCGCGCCAACAATGCGCTGACGATTGCCGCGATTAACAAAACAAAAGTATCAACAAAGATAGCGAATAATTGCCACGAGGGTTTTTGCACGTAAAGTATTAGGTAAAGTGCGGTAGCCAGAAAGGAACCGATGATGCCGATGATGGCAATCTGGTAGGCGGTGCGTGCTTGTGGTTTCATATCAATCTGTGCGTTCATTCGTAAATTTCCATTTTGTGCGACATATTACTCACTTGTTTTGATGCGCGATTTTTCGAGTTGGATAGTTACTTCTGAACCGGAAATGGCTTTTCCGAGTTCTTGGGCGGCGAGGCGTAAAATTGATTCGATGCCTGGCGTAGAACTGATATGTGCAGAAATCTCACCGATGACACGTTCCTTATTCGCCCTCTTGAGAGAATCTTCAAGCAAGCGTGCGCCTTCCAAAGCTAGGGCAACACGATCCGCAGTTGCCTGCGCTAATGCCAATTCATCGTCGGTCCAAGAATGTCCTTCATCGGTTCGATTGAGTTTTAGGTCGCCAATGATTTGTCCGCGCAAGCGGATGGGCATATGAAGCATTCCATTCGATTCAACAGCATTGGATTTGTTTTGGATCGGCTCGACTTTGGCGCCTCGGAAAGAATATCCTTTCGTATCGCGCTCGCTTGTGTAATCCTTCCAGGCGCGGCCGGTTAATTGACTGGACGCAATTTCTGCTTCCTGCAATGCACGCTTTGTTTCTTGGTTTGATCTTGCATTTTGAATAGCGATTGCCACTTGGTCTGCGAGGATGGATAGGATGGAATAGTCCTCTTCGGTAAACGCGTTTGCTTCAGTGGATTGGATATCCAAAGCGCCAATTACTACATCATTGACCTTGAGCGGCAGAGCCATTTCTGAGCGCGTAGTGGGGAGGTCGGGATTATTGAAGAAAATAGCATCCGCTCCAACGTCGAGGGCGATGCGCGGTTTGCCGCTGGAAGTTACGTAACCCACCATGCCTTGCTGGCCGACTTCCAAGCGATGCCCTCTAGCCAGCATTTTCATTCCGCCGTCGCTATTTGCCGCGCTCAACATCGCATACTCACGGCGTTCATCCAAAAGAAAAATCCCGATATGATAATAATCAAGCTGCTGGCTGATGAGATTCGTCAACGAATTCATAAGCCGATCCTGCTCCCCGATAGCGGCCGCCAATCGTGATACCTCTGCGACGGTTCGTAGTCGCGAAGCCTGCTCTTCGGTTTTCTGATTCGCCCTGACCAAATCGGAAGTTCGTTGAGCTACTCGCTCTTCCAATTGTGCCTGCTCTGCTTGTAGAGCTTGAAATATCTCTCTGACTTGGTGTAAGACCGTATTGAATTCGCGTTTGAGGAAATGGACAGCCAATACAATGACTGCTCCTGGGACGGCCATATCCAAGCCGTAAGTGATCCAATCAGAGAGCACCCCAGTTGTACCCCCTACTACAAGCAGTTTAAACACTCCGGTGAGCACCAGCCATCCGAGAATTGCTAGCGAAAGGATGCTTAATGCCAAAGCGCCATAACCGAGCCTTTGATCAAATAGCAAAGCGGTGATGGCTATAAACGCGAGCAAGAACATCGACGCGTCAGCCGAGATTCCGTAAGAGACCAGGATAGTAGCGCCGACTAAAAAGACCAATCCTGAAAAGACTCCAGCGCGCGCTGTGTATGAAACCGGAGCAAAAGTAGCCGCCGTTAGCAAGAGGAAAATAAAGCCATAAACTACAAGGATACCGAAGTCGCCATGAAAGAGCGAGTAGGTGAACATCACTCCGCCAAATACCACCGCGACGCGCAACACTATATTTAGGAAATTTTCGCGCCAGCGATCTGAAAAGGCGGCGGAGTTTAGTATCTCCGACATCAAAGATGGATCGGTCGTTTTTTTAACATTGGTCATGGTTTTATTCCTGACTGCCATTGCCAAGTTCCAGCGTTACTTCAGTGGAACTTCCTAATCGATGCCCAAGTTCTTCAACCGCCGACCTCATGATCGAATCGATATCACTCAAGGTGCTGATCTTGTTGGATATTTCACCGATCGAACGCTCGCGGGCAGAGCGGCGCTGCGCGTCATCCAACAGGCGGGCATTCTCGAGCGCCAGCCCGGCGCGTTCAACAGCTGCGCGGACAATCACCAAGTCGTTCTCCGACCAGCGGCGTGAACCGTCACCGGGGCGGATGTTCAGCACGCCAATGACCTGATTGCGGATTTGTATCGGAAGCGTCATTTCTCCTTCGTTGGAGTCTTTGACGGCGGTCATCGCTCTAACTTCAATTGGAGAGGTCAGCGAAGAAATTTTTCCTTTATCGAAGCGATAACCCAGAGTGGTTCGGGTCTTCGAATTTTGTCTCCAGCCTTGGGCAACGAACTCATTGTAGATTTTCTGAGCCTCTTCAAGCGCTTGCTGCGTTTGTCCGAAAAGGCGGGCATTTTCTATAGCCACCGCGACTTGATTCGCAAGAGTGGTCAACACTTCAATTTGCTCTTCGCCGAATGCCCCGGCTTCGATGCTTTGGATATCAAGCACGCCGATCAGCTGATCGCCGACAATCAATGGGAGCGCCATTTCGGAGTGCGTGGTCGGGAGGTCGGGATTGCTAAAGTAAACGGCATCCGTTCCAACGTCCGAGGCGACGCGGGGACGCACATAAGCCGAGGCATAACCAACGATGCTGGTAGGTTCGACTCGTAGTTTGTGTCCGCGGGCAAGCATACGCTGGCCTCCTTCGCTGTTTGCGGCGCGAAGAACCGCATATTGACGATCATTATCTAGTAGGAAGATTCCCACATGATAATATCGGAAGCGTTCGGAAATAATGTGGGTGATTTCGGGCAATAATTCATCCAAGTTTCGGAGCGATGCGACTGCCCGCGCAACGTCTGCTACGATTTGTAATTCATAAGCGCGTTGTTGGCTGGTTTCGTTGGATTGAGTAAGTTCGGTTGTTCGCTCTTGAACGCGTTGTTCCAGCGTTTGAGTTAAATCCTGAAGTTCCTGATTGCTTTTTTCTAATGACTTTTCACTGGTTCTGATTTTATTTAATGCATTTTGAATGCTTCCTGCGGCTAGACTATATGTAAAGGCAATTAAAAGCAATGCAGTGAAGCTGACAACAAAACCGTTTAACGGTGTAGCGGCTGGAAGGATCGGATGAATGCGCCCGGAGGAGCCGAGCCAAGCGAGGATGCCTTCTTGCAGCCCAACTAATAACGCGGTGATGATGGCGCCTCTTCCACCCAATAATAAACCGGCAACAACAATCAGCCACCCGTAGAGAACGATTACCGGGCGTAATTCACCGCCGCCGAAATAGTTGACATAGATTGTGGCTAGCAGAAGGACCGCGACTATTCCTATGCTAGAGGCTTGAACATAACCCTTTTGAAGTGCAAAGGTTAAGGCAAAAATAACAATCGCGAGCCCGATCGCCAGAGGAATCAGAAATTGTGGGGGACTTTTGAGAATGAAGCTTGATACGAGCACCAGCGGAATAAGTATCCACGCGAATAAAAGAGTTCTCGAAGCTAATCGGGCAATGCGCGTCTTTTCATCGTCGCCTTCGAATACAGGAGGTCTAAAGAAATCTATGAAAGATCTAAGCATGGTTATCTTCTTTGTTTGTCAGTTGGACTACAACTTCGGAATCGTCAAACATCTTTCCAAGTTCCTCTGTCATGGAGCGCAGAATGTCGTCAATGTTGTAGACACTGCTGATCTTGTCTGATACTTCGGCGATCGTGCGTTCGCGTTCAGCGCGATTTTGAGCTTCATCATATAGGCGGGCGGTTTCTACAGAATCGCTCAACTGTGAAGCCAAGGTTCGAGTAAGCTGTATTTCATCTTCAGACCAAAGAGATTGATCGCGCTTCATGAGTCTGATTACCCCAATTGCTTGTCCGCGTTGAAGCATGGGAACGTATAAAGTTTTTTCGTTCTTGGATTTGACGAGGATGCCTTCGCGGATTGCTTGTTGTTCTTCAGCAATCCAATGTTCAGTTCTGATTTCAACGACGCCGTTTTTATCGTTGCTCTTAAAAGCCAAGGCGTTATTTTCAAGTTTTCGTTTCCAGGCTTGCAGGGAAACCTCGCCATAGGCGCGTCGCACATTTTCCACGGCGGCCCGGCTTTCTGTAAGCAGACGCGAATTTTCGATCGCGACCGCCAATTGATCCGCAACGACCTGTAAAACTTCGATGTCGTCTTGTTTAAAAGCCTGCGGCTCTGTGGATTGAATATCAAGCGCTCCTAGCACGCGATCTGCAACTTTTAGCGGCAACGCCATTTCGGAACGCGTATGAGGCAAATCGGGATTATCGAAATAGACCGCATCCTTGCCGACATCCAATGCAATGCGCGCCTTCCCGCTTTCAGTAACATAGCCTACAATCCCAACTTGACCAATCTCCAATTTATGTCCGCGTTTCAACATGCGCTCTCCGCCCTCACTGTTTGCGGCGCGCAAGACCGCATATTGGCCGGTGTCATCTCTAAGGAAGATGCCTACATGATAGAAACCAAATCGAGTGCTTAACAAGTGTGTTCCTGAACTTAATAAGAGGGTCAGATCCTGGCTTGCCGCGGCGGCATTGCCTACTTCGGCGGCGGCACGTAGTTGGACGGCGCGGCGCTCGAGGTCCGCAGTTCTTTCTTTTACGCGATCTTCGAGCATGGTCCGTTCTTCTTGTAATTCCTTATTCGCCTCAATTTGCTTCTGACCATTCTCCCAAGCTTGTTGAATGCTTTGATTTAACCGGTCAATCATCAAGTACATGATGGCCGAGACGCCCGCCAATAAGATAGCAACTTCAACCAAATCTTCCAGATTTGTCAATTGGCTAAACTCATCGTTTTTTACCAAACCATTCATACTGGCGATCGTGATCAGGCTGGTTGAGATAATGGTCAAGCCGGTCATGCCAATGGCCAGAGATTTTGTGAGTGTTAGATAGGCTAAGATGATGACTGCCGCAAAGGCAAGTAAAGAGACATCATGAATGCCGACGCCGTCCAGTGTCAGATAATCTCGGATTAAAAGAAGACCGAGTGGGATAAGGATCTGGGCAGGATACAGAATTCCGCGCTGAAGCAGCCATGTGCTGCCGATTAAAAGGATCAAGAGTGGAAGGGATGCGTAGAATGTCCGCAATTGCTGCGCGCCAACAGCATCTGAGATAGATATCCCGATGAGGCTGACGATTTCGATAATAAGAAGGACGCGCAGCAATCGGATCGTGGCGAGCTTCTCGCTCTCGTCGCGATAAGTTTGTACAGAGGACGATTTGAACATATTTAACATTGCCAGGCCTCACTCATGGGAACCGCCATTTTTTCTGGCTTTGCCCTTTGTTGCGTTCCCGGATTCTGGGGTTGGGAATCCAAGCCGCACTTCAGCTTCTTCCAACTGGAAAGCTTTTTGAAGTTCTTGTGTTGCGGTGCGAAGCATGGTTTCAAGATCCAGCGTGGAGCGGAAATGGCCTGTCACTTCAGCGACCAACGCATCGCGTTGCGCGCGTTGACGAGTCTCTTCGTTGAGACGGGCATTTTCCAGTGCGGAAGCCAAACGGTCTGCAATTTGCTCGACGATCGTTACTGTTTCGCCTGAGGTTGCTTCTTCTCGCAGTCGGATGTTCACAAAGCCGATGGTTTGACCGCGCAATCGAATGGGAATGGCTTGAGATCTTGAATCATCTGATTGTGTTGCAGATAAATTCTTTGAGTCATTCTGATTAGCCTCTTCCGTATGGCCCGTTGCCCGATTAATGGCTTGCAATTGCAAACCATCAAACTTATAACCTGCGATTCGATTTTCGCTGCGAGCAAAACCCTGCCAGGATTGCCTTGTGAATTCCTGATAAGTCTGTTCGATTTCTTTTAATTGATTCTGAACTTGTTCGAGCAGTTGAATTCTTTCGATGGCAATTGCCAATTGGTCAGCCATCACTTGTAAGATATCGATATCTTCCTGAGCAAATGCTTGCGGCTGATCACTTTGTATGTCAAGCACGCCAATGATCTCATTGCTGGTTTTGAGGGGCAAAGCCATTTCGGATCGAGTCGTTGGCAGGAAAGGATTGTTAAAATAAACGGCATCCGCTCCAGTGTCCAGAGCGATGCGGGCCTCGCCGGTAGCGGCCACTCTTCCGACAATCCCTTGTTCGCCGACGCGCAAGCGGTGACTATTGGCGATCAATTGTTTTCCCGCTTCCGTCGGTGATGCGCGCAACACGGCGTATTCTTTTTTATCATCCAACAAGAAGATGCCGGCATGATAAAACTTAAAGCGGTCAACAATCAATTCACTTGAACGGACAAGAAGTTCATTCAAGTTGGGGGCAGAGGAGATATCGCGCGCGATCTCAGCAGCTGACCGTACGCGCAAAGCTTGACTTTCCACTTCCCGAGTGCGCTCGGAGACGCGTTGATCTAACGTTCTGATCTGTTCGCTCAATTGGCTGGTCATGAGGTTAAAGGTGTTAGCCAGCACGCCAATCTCATCATTGGTGGTGACGTTGGAACGGGCGGATAAATTGCCCTGTGCTGCTTCCTGCGCGGTTTGCGTCAAGCTGATCACGGGCGCAGTCAGCGAGTTTCCAAGGTATATTGCAAGAGCTATTGCAACCAGCAGAATCGCCCCAAGGATCAGCAGGCTGATCGTAAGTGTTCGGTTTGCCACTGCATAGATTTCAGCCTGTGGAACTTCGTAGAGTAAGAACCAACTAGGTGTCTTTCCATTCAAGACAGTGATCGGCGTATAGAAGTAGATATTTCCCTGATCTACAAACGAACCTGATTTTCCTGATAACAGAGAGGAAGCATAAGCCGGCATATCCTTTGTGATGGTATCTCCGGTATTCAGATCGCTTGGACCTCCAAAGAGTTTATTCACTGACCGATTTATATCGTATATTTGGTTATCGAATAGATAGTATCCACTCTGATCCACCAACATCACATGGTGGCTGGGATCGTTCAAGAGGTTAATGAAGTCTTCCGCTAATAGATTTACTACAACAACGCCTGCCAGTTTGTTGTTGTAATACATGGGAGTTGCAAAGCGTATCACGGGACGGTGAGGAACAATAATTTGTCCCAAATCCTGTTCCAGCTCCAGCGGGGAGACGTACAACGAACCGGCTGGAAGTTTGGATGGTATGGCGAAGAACGGGCGTGTTGCTTTATTCTGCAGTGTTGCTGAAATAAAATTGGAATTTACTTTCACCACTTCCTGTCCGCTCGCATCGATGAATCGCACGTTGTCGTAAACAGGATGAACATTAAAAAATGCCTGCATATCTTGCTTGAGTTCAGCCGTATCGGATGCAAGCACAGCAGGGCTAGCGCCAGTTTGTTCATCCGCGATTAGTTCTTTAAGGTCAGGTAGCTGACTGATAATAATTGCATCCTGGCTACGCTCTGAAAGAAAAGTTTGGAGAGATTGGACATGTTCCTGATTCTCGGTTGTAATTTGCGCGGCAGCATTGTTGTAGGTGTTTTGATAGATCTGATTTAGCAGATAACTGGCAAGAACCGCGACCGTGACTACCGTAATACCAACCAAAGCCATAATTACTTTTGTGCGCAATGACAAATTGGGGAATTGGCGTATGACCAAGAAGATGACGCTGATCACCAAAAAAAACAATATCGATGAACCAAAAATATTTGATGTCGTGAGACTTAACCGAAATGACGGATGGAGCCATTCAATCGCTGCTATCACTACGGAAGCGATGACAGGACCAAATTGATAACGATTCCGCCACGCCCGAGGTTGCAAAAGGAAAATGTGTACAAATCCAACCACAAGCACTATTGCGATCAAGATCGGTGCAATGTTGGCCACTAACAAAGCGTTGGGCGGCACAGTTAACAGTACGGACCAGTAAAGAGTCTTCAGTCCTAACGCCGCTTGTCCCCGTTGGATCATAAATATGGCAATGATATCGACAATCAGGGCAATAGATGTGATACCTAAAATAACATAGACTTGCCAAACAGAATATAGGTGAATCAGAAAGAATGTAAGGATAACAGATGAGAAGGCAACCGCTGTGAAAATAATTGAAGCCCAAAAGGCCCGCGAGATATTGATACCTTCGTTATCGAGTTTGACTTGCACGTTCTCATCCATTACGAAATCTCCTTAAAGAAGCCTATGGATAAAGCCGCGAATAAAATTGCCAGAATAAAATGTTGATTCTTCATTTCGGTGCCTGTTTGTTTTCATCGATTGAGCCAAGAATCACGGAGACTTCTGCAACTTCGGGCAGATTGCCAAGCTCGCGGGCGGCGGTCTGGAGCAGGACGTCAATATCGAGTGAACGGTTTAATCGGGATGAAATTTCATTCACGGTTTGTTGCTGGATGGCTCGTTGGCGGGTCTCTTCCAGCAGTCGACTATTATCCAGCGCCAGTGCCACTTGGGCCGCAACTTTCTCAGCGACATCACGTTCGCGCTCGGTCCATCTGGCTTTTTCTTTGCCTTGAAAAGTAAGCATGCCTATATTCTGACCGCGTAAGCGCAAAGGGACTTGCATTCCCGTTTGAGTCTTCACCGTGCTTTGGCGCGGGTTGATTAACTTCGTGCCCGACGGTGTGTATTGATAAGCAATGCCTCGATTCTCAAGATAGTGTTTCCAAACATCCTTTGTCTGTTGTACGGTTAAAGATTCCAGCTCGCTAACAAAAGCTTGAGTATCATTGATCAATTGCACGCTATTCATGGAAATTGCGATCTGGTCCGCTAGTGACTGCAGGATTTCGATTTCATCCTGATTGAAGTCACGGGACTCCTTCGATTGAAAATCCATGATCCCTGTGATTGTTCCGCGCACCGTCAGTGGAATAACCAATTCAGACTGAGTGAGATCTAACTTCCCCTCAGAGATGAGGCGATCTGGATTTGTGTCTTCTGCATTTGTAATAATGTACGATTTATTTTGTTCAGATACGTAGCCAACTACATTCTTTGAATTGTTTGCGATGTGAAATCCTTTTTCCATCATTCTCTTTCCATCTTCTGAAGACGCGGCTTGAAGGAAGGCGTTCCTTCTTTCTTCGTCGAAGAGATAGATGGCAACATGATAGAAATCAAAGAGTTCGGACG
>JBAUMB010000043.1:0-12066 GCA_049578465.1 Anaerolineales bacterium | reverse complement strand
ACGCACCGATCTGCTGGATAAGATCAAATGATCAGATAAAAAAACGACCCGAATGTTTTCATTCGGATCGTCATCAATCATCCATTTTTTTCCAGATGTCAGAACGCAATCGAGTCATGGGGCGCGTCGAGGCGGAAAGCCGGGTCTCATAAAAAGTATCTGCTTGACTGGTAAAAGCTGAAATGAAGAATAAGTGCCGTTCAACCAGAATAGATATGATCTGCTTCCCTTGTTCACGATTAAGCTCAAGTAGTTTCAAAAAATCAGTGAGCGAAATCCGCCCAAGGCGAATAGCCTGATTTAAAGCAGTACGCAAAGGTTCGGAGAAGTCCATGACATCGGACGGGCGAATATCTTCCTTGCCGATCTTCAGTTCTTTTAGCGCGCGCTCAAACTGTTCCTTGTCCACTTATTTCAACCTTGAAGTTCAGCCGCAACTGCTTTCAATCCATTCGTGATCGGATGGTCAGGATATTTTAGTGAAAAAATTCCAGAAGAAGCCAAAGCCATCATTTCTTCCGAATGCGGCAGCGTGGCAACTACTTTGACTTTGTAAATCTCTTCGACGCGGCGGCGGACATCATTCAAGTCAAAGCTCTGCGGGATCTTATTGATCAGCATCAACATTTTAGGCACATCGAGTTTGCGCGCCACATCCACCGTCACCGCCGTGCCTTGATAGTCTTGCTGGTCGGGCCGCATGATGATGACGAGCACATCAGAGATGGCAATCGAGAGAAGCGTTTCTTCATTCAGACCCGGATGTGTGTCAATTAATAAATAGTCCAACTTCAGCTCGCTAACGACATCGCGAAAACCGTCATTGAGCAGGCCCACATCATATCCTTCGCGCAAAATCCTGGCGATTTCGCCGGCCTTGATGCTGGAAGGAATCAGAAAAACTTTTCCTTTAGCTTTCGCGCCAAGATGATCGGTGACATCATGCGCGCAATCTTTGATGGCGCATTTGCCCCATAAATAATCATTGAGCGAATGAACCATTTGTGCTTCATCGAGATTGAACAAAATATGAATCCCCGGCGATTGGATATCCGTGTCCACCACGCCGACACGCGCGCCATCCACTGCCAATAAACCGGCCAGGTTCGCCGTCGTATTGGATTTCCCCGTTCCGCCTCGGAATGAATGAACAGACACTATCTTGGACATACTATCTCTCCGTGTTCTTGAATATTAATAAATGAATTATAGCTCAACTACAATAAAAACCAAGCCGCGGCCAACTAATGATTAATTCGTTTTTTTATTTCCGCGCGCACGCAACTCGTTTGCCTTGTCCTTCAATTCTTTGAAATAAGTGGTTTCCGTAATCTCGGCAACTTGTTTGGCGCGATGAGATTCGTTAATTTCAATTTGCAGTTTGGCAATCTCGGCACGCAGTTTTTCTTCGCGGATATAACCGTCAAGCGCGGCAGAAGCCAAAAGGACCAGCGCATCCAGCACATTATCCGAAGTGAACGGAATGATCTCACCGGTATCCGCATCTTGAGCATTGATCAACTGAAGAACGCCGATCACGTTCTTATCCTGGCCTTCGAGCGGAATGGTCAAAAAAGATTTCGAGCGATAATGTGTGCGCTTATCAAAAGATTTGGTCCCGGAAAAATCGAAATTTGCCGAGGTGGCATACGCATCGGACACAATCACCTTTTGATGTTTCAACGCGGCATAGGAAGCGACGTTGGCGTGATTCTCCGAGCCATCCTTGTGATAAAGCGGTACCGGCTCGAAGGAAATATCGTTGCCGCTGGTGCCGCCCATCTTAATTTTTAACGAGGTATTACGCAGGATCACAAACTTAAGAACTTTATCTTCCAATAAATACAACGTGCCGGCATCGGCATTCGTCACGCCCTGCGCCTCGACCACCAGCGTTTCCAGCAAACGGTTGAAATCCTTCTCAGCCGAAAGCGCTACGCCGATCGGGATGACTCTTTGCAAAAGGCGCAATTGTTTGTACCGAAATGCCACGCCGCGCCCCATCGTATCTACTACGCGCGCCAGTTGACCGATATCATCCTTTTGATCAATCAAGTCCGCCAATAAATCGGCTTTATATTTCCCCTCATCCACCGCGTTGACAGCTTGCATGATGCGCGCCAATGGAGCAATTTTTTTGGTCGAAGACTTCGGCATGAACGAAAGTATACCATTGCTATTTCTCAAAATGATATACTTTCTTTATGGCTGAACGGATCGGAATTTTCGGCGGAACGTTTGATCCGCCTCATCTCGGACATTTGATTTTGGCATCGGAAGCCCACGCTCAACTCAAACTGACGCGTCTGCTCTGGGTGCTGACGCCGGTTCCACCACATAAAACGAATCGGCCCATTAGTTCGCTGGATGATCGTTTAGCAATGGTCAAACTGGCTTTGAAAGATGAGCCAGCCTTTGAACTTTCCAACATCGAGATCGAACGTCCCGGCCCGCATTACACGCTGGACACAATCCGCGTTTTTGCAAGCGAATATCCAAATGCGGATTTGGTCCTGTTGCTCGGCGGTGATTCGCTGCGCGATCTTCCCACGTGGCATCTTCCCGCGGAACTTGTTGCGGCGTGCCATCAAATCGGCGTGATGCGCCGCCCCGGCGATTCAATTGACATGGAATCGTTGGATGAAAAGATTCCCGGCTTGAAAGACAAAGTCAAATTTGTCGAGGCGCCTTTGCTTGAAATTGCATCGAGCGAAATCCGGCGCCGCGCAGCGCGCGGTTTGCCGTTTCGGTATTATTTGCTTCCCGCGGTCTATCAATATATTCGAAAGCACAATCTATATAAATAAAAAACTCCGACCAGCTGTACAACAAACTCAACGATGTTCCAATATTTTTTCCGCTCAATACTTTCGAGCATATCTCATTTAGAATGAGTGAATGTATAACGAACCAATAATATGGGACCATTCGAGCTATCGGATATGCCACGATCAAATAACACATAAGCCCGCTCGGCTCTCATGTTTTCAACGTTGCTAATTCTAAGGCGAAATCGTGCGATCCCTCTCAAGTCGAAAGAATGAATTGCATCTTGATCTAGGTCTACTGTATACCAACCGTCGTTTATATTTTTTTCGAAACTTCCAACATTATCGAGGCAAGTCAATCCATTGCTCAACTCTATCTTCAGATGTCTTGAAGCCTCAAGACCGCGCGATGCGCATAAATCTAATTTCAATCTATCTTGATGATTCACTAGGTTGAAGCCTGTAACCCCGGTCACTTTGAGTTTCAATTTAACTGAGGTGATGGTTGCCTGCTCAGGCAAGCCGGATGTATCAAATGCTAGGATAGAGCGATATTGTTTTCCTTCAAGGCTCTCCCCAGCTACAAGAGATGTTTCGTCAGTGTTTATAAGGCAACGCTCTCCGCTTTTTCCTGAACATTCCTGTACCCAAAAATCAGAACCATTTCCAGTCGTAAACAATCGATAGCCCATCAAATCCCAACCCAGTAATTTTGGCTTTAGATTCGAATGAAAGATTCCCCAATAGGGTTCAACAGAGGACGTAATTTTGGATGGTTGATCGAATGCTTCAAAATATGCAAATCGAACCTTCGTTTTTGCCAGCCCGCTATAGAACAGATCTTGGTTTGATTCTGATAAACCATTTGCACCAGCAGTAGGCAATCCGCCTTCTTCAAAAAACACAAAACGATTGGTCTTTTCGAGAAAGGCATCATATTGATCTTGCTCCCATTGGATGGCTTTCTGCGGCTCGTCGACAGCATGCCAGTACGGATGTGCGATGGGAAATAACCAATCCCCAACCGACAAAAGTCCGGGTCTAAAATCGTAAGTATCAACATCCTCCGCAGTCGCAACAGGTTTTCCTGAGCGTGTTCGCAAATCGGTAATTGCCGAGCAGAGATCGGAAAGTGTATATCGATCTCTGGTACCAGAAAGACCTTCGTTTCCCACAACATAACCCAATACGATTGGCAAACTCGCAGCAGCTTGGGCATTTTTGAGTTCGGCTGGATTATTGGGTCTCCAAATGCCCATAATGATTCCCTGAAACCCAAGTGATTGTGCAATGCTCGGAAACTGTGTTCCCATAATACCTGCGGACCCATAGGTGATCAAGCCTGTGAATTGTGCTCTTCGTAATACCTTCAGGTCCTGATAAAGGGTTTCGGCTGTAGGTTGATAAAACCTCAAATTCAGATCAGGATTGGGCGAGCTATATGCAACCCATCGGATGCGATTAACCTTTTCAATCCAACTTTGACTTACAGGCAAGCTGCAATCAACCGGGACTTGATCTGAAACAATGTCCTTTGGCGCTAGGCGTGGCTCATCTTGGCTTAAAGAAAGCAATAACAACATCAAAATTGCAAGCAAGGCAAACCAACGATTGGACATTAAGTTCATATGCTTTATTCTCTTAGTTAGAAAATAGTTCTCCTCTTAGATTTTCAAGAGTCTAAAGGTATTGTTCGAATTAGATATTAGCATTGTACGTCTTCAGAATATTTTGGGATACATCAGGCGATTCGCTTGGGTATAAACCTCCAGTCTTTCGAATGGTTATATCTTAACAGCCTTATGCATCCAAATGATAGGTGTGATATGCGTTCTGACACGGATTGCCCCAGCAGATGTGCATTTCGCGCGCCGTCAGGTCAATCACCATGGCATTGATGGTTTTCTCGCGATCAAGCGGATCTGTCCATTCGACGGCATGATTGCAGATCGAATTCGAGAAGTTGACGTGATCCTTTTGAATCACTTGCAAAGTCTTGATGGAATGAGTCTGGCTTTGACGAAGTAAACGATTAGCGCGGAAATATCGAACGCGCGAAGAGATCAATTCCTCCGGGTCGCTTTCGAATTCTTTCATGCTATGTGAAAGATAATGGTTGGTGTGCACCAGATAACCATCCGTGCCGTGAAGAATATCAAAGTGCTGGGCTGAGACTTCAATCGAATACATTTCTCCGCTTTCGTGGATCAACATATGGTTGTAGCCTGCGGCGCGATGAGGTACGAGTGTGCGGCCGATGGCGCTGGAGATGCGCCGCGAAGCCAACACCGCACGCGCAACGACCAGACGCGGAATTCCCATACGCGAATCGGCCGGATAGACCGAGTCGATTAATTGGGCAATGCCATAAGCGTTGAATCCAACATTGGGCAGGAGTCCGCCATAGGTCATAGCAAGGAACGGCGGTTCATCCGTTGGCTTGGCGGAGACTACATACACATCGTCTTCATCTTCAGGAACCCAATCTTCATTGTGCGCCGCCAGCACATGACCATCCGCCGTGCGCTGTTCGTTCACGGAAAAGCTCGTGCAACGCGTGAGGTGCAAAGCATCGGTGGTGACCGCTTCCATGACATTGAGAGTCACTACGTCGTCAAGGGCTACATTTGCGCCTTCGGCAATGCCGCGCATCTCATCCACATACTTTGGATAGCGCTCTTCGGCGAACGGCAAATACTTGCGCGATTGAATCTCCGCTCCTTCCCATGTCAATTCAAGTTGATCGTAAGCTGTGTCAATCAATACATGCGCATCCGCGATGCTATGCTGGACTTGTTGGCGGCAAGCTTCACCAATTTGACGCCCCATCTCCAAGTGATTCCCGTAAACCTGAATCAGCGGCGGCGGCACGGCATGGATCGGCGTGTTGGGGATTTCTGTTTTGGGTAACATAAATTTTCTCCTAATGCTTTCTGCGTGAAACAAAAAATCATTGATAATTATAGTTCATGCGGGAGTCTCTATACATCACATCGCGAAAATGTGGTTAAATAGAACCATGATTGCAACCTTGCGCGGCGAAGTGAGTCAAATCGAAGAGAATGCTTTGATTGTTGAAGTGGGCGGAGTGGGATTACGCGTCTTTGTCCCTGCGCCATTACGCGGACGATTGAAAGCGGGCGAAAGCATTTTGCTTTATACCCATTTGATCGTCCGCGAAGATGCGTTGACTCTTTATGGATTCGAATCACAATCGGATCGCGAATTGTTTAATATCCTTTTGGGTGTGGATGGCGTTGGACCGAAAGTGGCACTCTCGGTTCTTTCCACGCTGACATTGGATGCCGTTCAACGCGCGGTGTTCACCGAAGAGCCGGACATTTTGAGCCGCGTTCCCGGCGTGGGCAAGAAGACATCTCAAAAGATTGTTTTATATTTGCATGACAAACTCAAACCCACCGATGCTTTGGCAAAGATCGCGGCGCTATCGGATAAGGACAGCGAGGTTCTCGCCGCGTTGACCTCATTAGGCTATTCGGTGATCGAAGCGCAGACCGCGATTCAATCGCTACCGAAAGACGCGCCCGATGATGTGGAAGAACGATTAAGATTGGCGTTGCAAAATTTTACAGGGAAATAAATATTTTCAAGGTCCCCAAGCAGGTTCTTCAATAAAAGAATGGAAAGTACTTGGGTCAAACAGAGAGGTTAACTTTCCTGTGCTCACATCAAGCTGGAATAATAAGTAGAAGGCATTAAATATGGGCGGAAGAACACCTAAAAACGCAAGACGAGTGCCGTCCGGTGACCACGTCAATCTACCACTTTCGCAATATGCCAAGCAATAGATATCCACAGGGTGGCTAGAATTTGATGTGTAAAGCAGCCGAAGATTCTTTCCATCTGAATCTATTACAGCCACGCCAATGTAATCATTTCGATTCTCGTTCACCAGTTTCATGAATGCCAACTGCTTACCATCTGGAGACCATTCTGCACTCCAACCCTCTGTGAAAGGAGTCGGATCTGATCCATCAGGATGAACAACATATATCTCTGATTTGGTCACTTGGTTAATAATTGATTCTTCAGCACCTGAGACCGCTATCAAGTCTTCAACTGGAGACCAAGAAACTCGGAATACATTCTTGCCAAACTCCTCGTTCCAACACTGCATATCCCCACTTAAAGGAACGATGCAAACAATACTACTCGTTTCTTTGAGCGGCCGACAAACAATAGCTAACTTTTTGCCATCGCCAGACCAACTCATGGATATGATCCCCGAAGTCTGATTAGAATCTTCGTCTTCAAGGCCAGCACAATTTTCCGGCACGTCTAGTACTGCGACCGTTTTTACTGGTGCATCATGCTCCCACCAATTTGTTCTATTGTTAATGAGTGTGCTCATATCCAATATGCAAATCTTAGTCAATTCACTACTATCATCCGGGAATTTGCATCCAGCAGCCACAAAGCGACCATCCCGTGACCAAGCAGGAGAACCAAGATAGTAACCCAAATTCTCAATATTCCCCCCATCAGAATCCATAAGCACCAACTCGCTAAGCGCATCGAATCGATCTAGCCGAAGTAGAATATGACCTTGCGTCTTGCTCTTCAAAGCGACTGGTATCATGTAAGCCAAGGCAGATGTTATAAATATCAACGCAACGACCAATATTCCAATCTTTAAGAATTGCGGCAATGGTTTTGTCATAGTTCGATCTCCTCCAACTTTCAAATCATCAATTGCATGAATTCATAAGATTGCCACATCGCTCACAATGACGTTTATAAACTTACTTTTACCGGTGCGCTCATTTTGAACGATTCCCCTTCCGCGAGTTTGGTCAATGGAATCAAAACGTGGAATTGACTGCCGGGAAAATGAACTTCATCATAGCCCGGGCTATCCACCCAACTGCGTCCATCATGCGCTTCGATGATTCCCTTCGATAATGCCAAACCCAATCCCGAACCGCCGCCTTTGAAGCGACTCTTACTAGTGGAATGTTTGGTAAGGTCGCCGCCTTGATAAAATTTAGTGAAGATCAACTCGCGGAAATTTGGATCTACGCCCATTCCCGTATCGCTAACAATAATTTCAACACCGCCCTCCGATAAATCGTTCGGACGCGCATCGACCACATGTCCCGTGATGATAACGATACCTCCATCCGGCGTGAACTTGATGGCGTTATTCACCAAATGCTGAAAGACTTTTCGCAAACTATTTGGATCAGCTTTAAGGTTGGGAAGAATGGGCAAGTCAATCGATAACGACAATTTGCGGTCCTTCGCCGCTTTGCTTTGGGCTTGACAAACTTCCTGAATCACACTACCGAGATCGATCTGTTGAAGATGAAGTTGCAATGAACGCGCATCGATTTGCGCGATGTCGAACATCGAGTCCATGATCTCGTGGAGGCGAACCGTGCCATCATTGATGCCTTTGAGGAATTGATGAACCGCCGGGTCAATGCTCGGATTTTCCAAAAGCATTTCGACATAGCCTTTTATTACTGTCAGCGGCGTGCGAAGTTCATGTGAGGCGATACTGATGAAATCGGATTTGGTTTGATCGAGACGTTCGAGGGCGCGGTTGGTACTTTCGAGATCGCGGCGAGCGTGACGAAGTTCGTTGTTGAGGCGCATCAGGTTATCTACCAGACGCGCATTCTCCAATGCAACCGCTGTCTGATTTCCGAGCGCGCTCAGTGTCACGAGGTCGTCTTCGGTATAACGATGGCCTGAAAGTTTTGCGCCGAATGCCAACATCCCAATCCATTGTCTTTTCGATGTGATAGGAACATAGACTTCGCATTCAAGACTCTTGAACCATTCATGCTCGAGCGGAGATGCGGCCCGAAATGTCGGAAGCAGATCAATGTCATATTGAAGGAGCGGGCGGCCATTCGCGATGAAGTGCGACGCGATGGAACCATTCTCCGCCAAGTTAATCGAGATCATTTGTCTTTCTTCCGCATTTCGGACGGCGCGCAATTGATAAGTTCGGAGACCGTTCGCGTCGTGATCTTGATCCACGAGAAAAAGAAATCCGCGTTGGACGCGCATGTTTTCCATGATGATGCCAACAGCCACACTGGCGAGACGTTCCATCTCTAAAATGTTGCTGATGCTTTCGCTGTATTCCTGCAACGTGCGGCCGGCATCGTATTGATCAATGTGCAGCCACGCATCTACCAGACGACGGACAAGGCTGAGTAAAGGCGTGAATAGGATCGCCAATAATAACGAGAAGACCGCGCCGAGGAACAATGGATTAAAGTATGGCAGAGCGCGGAAGATAACTTCCACAAAGCTCACGCCAAGTATATAGAATCCCATGATCAAAAATACAGTGATGAGGTAAACCAAAATGCGCCGCATGATCTGACGAACATCGGGCAGATAATGTGTCAGCGCAAGATAACTCATCAATGCCGCGGCCAGCAAACGGAGCGGATTGCCCGGTATATTCACGCCCACCAGAATCAACCCGTCATTGATCGCGATCAATAGAAAAGTTGGAATCCAAAAGATCAAGCGATTGCGCAATAATGGCTGCCGCGATTTTTGATAGGCATCCAGCACGGCAAATGCCGCGCCGATGATAAAAACCAACCAGCCCATCACAGCCCACATAATGCCGAGCCGATCATTGGTCAAGACGAGATCGCCGCTTGCCCAGATCACGCGCGGAAATTGCATTTCTTGATTCAGAAGAATCATCTGCACCACGCCAACGACTGCACCGACGATCAGCCAGCCTATCGGCGAACGCCGCATAAAAACGTATACAGTAATGGTCATCAAAAATGCCAGCGTCAGCGCGCCGTAAACTTCGATATCCCCGAATGCAAGCGCATCCATTTGCGATAAACTTCCACCACGCCAGAAGGCTTCAAAGATTCCAAGTCCCAAGCCGATCAGCGCATATAAAATGATCAACCCCGCGGTCATTTCCTGTCCTTCGCGACGCAGGATGGCGAAGAAAATAATCGGCAAATATAAAGCCGCGGCGACGGTAAGCAAAGTGAAGGAAGTCAACACCGGATCGAAGGTAGCCATGGACGACAAAAGTATACCCGAATTCTTTAAATGGTATATCATTGGGATTATGGAACCTATATTTGAATTTCATGTTGCGCGGCAAGCGCGGCAAAAATATCAGTTCGATGAGACTCTCTTCGCGACCGATGGCCGCGTCATTCTTTCGGACTTTTCAGCGGCTCGCCGTTTCGCTGAACGAATCTTCGCCGTGAGCGGACGCCTCGTCCCCGCATCGGATATTTACGCGCTGGGACTGATGGATGAAATTCTGCATCTCATCATCCGCCAATACGAGAAACAAAATCCGGGCGTCATCACGCGGGCTTTGGATTCTCTACAAGCCAATCTCGGCATACGGCTCGATGAAACGTTATTCAAATTCATTAATGAGTTTCCACCCATTTCAGTTTATCAAGGCAATCAATCGGTTCAGGAATATTTATCCAACTCCACGAATGGCATTTCACATAAACAGATTTCGATGGAAGAAATGTTATTGGTGAATGTCACGAACAATAATCCCGCTGCGCAATCATATGAAGAACTCTTCGACGATTCTGTTTTGAATCAAACCGCTTATGCGGATTCGATTGTTTTGCTCAGCGACTTCTTTTCGAAACAACCACCGATGAATGGCGCAGGCAAAGGCGAAACCCTGTATGAAATACTGATCGCGCCCAGCAAAGCCTCACCGTATTCGCTGGAAGGTCAATTGCAATTTCTATTAGATAAATGGGGCGACGTCCTCGGCGAAGACTTTATCAAACGCATTTTGCGCGCCATCGATTTCGTGCGCGAGGAAGTTATCCGCCAGCATGGAGGCGGCGACTTTCGTCCAATCCTCGAAGCGCCAACTTACGGTGGTGCATATGCGGAATACGAAAGATACAGCATCGATAAAGAATGGATGCCGCGTCTCGTTTTGATTGCAAAGAATTCCTATGTCTGGCTCGAACAACTCTCAAGGAAATATTTGCGTTGGATCAAAACGTTGGATCAAATCCCGAATGAAGAATTGGATTTGTTAAGAGATCGCGGCTTCACCGGTTTGTGGCTGATCGGTCTATGGGAGCGCTCTCGCGCTAGTCAACGAATCAAACGGCGCATGGGCGATGCGGACGCGGTTGCTTCGGCATATTCACTCAATTCATATGATATAGCAAATGATTTGGGTGGTTGGTCCGCATTGGAGAATTTGCGTTATCGCGCGTGGCAGCGCGGCATTCGACTATCAGCCGATATGGTTCCGAATCACATGGGCATTGACTCGAATTGGGTGATGGAACATCCTGATTGGTTCTTGTCCGTTGAACAACCGCCCTATCCATCTTACACATTCAACAGCGAAAATCTTTCGGATGATTCACGCGGCGCGGTTGTGTTGGAAGATCATTACTACAATCATTCCGATGCTGCGGTGGTTTTCAAATACCACAATTATCAAAACAGCCAAACTAAATATATTTATCACGGCAACGACGGAACATCCTTTCCATGGAACGATACCGCGCAATTGGATTATTCCCAAGCACAAGTTCGTGAAGCGGTCATCCAAACCATTTTGCATGTGGCGCGAAATTTTCCGATCATCCGCTTCGACGCCGCAATGACTCTTGCCAAGAAACATATTCAGCGCTTGTGGTTTCCCGAACCCGGCTCGGGCGGCGCGATTCCATCGAGGGCTGAGCACGGCATGACTCGGTCCGAGTTTGATGCGGCGATGCCAAATGAATTTTGGCGCGAGGTTGTGGATCGCGTCGCTGCTGAAGTCCCCGATACGCTTCTTCTCGCCGAAGCGTTCTGGTTGCTCGAAGGTTATTTTGTCCGCACGCTTGGAATGCATCGCGTCTACAACTCGGCGTTCATGCACATGCTGCGTGATGAAGATAACGCCAAGTATCGCAAGGCGATCAAGAACACGCTGGAGTTCGATCCGCAAATTCTCAAGCGTTACGTCAACTTCATGAACAACCCGGATGAAAAATCGGCAATCGAGCAATTTGGCAACGGCGATAAATATTTCGGCGTCGCGACGGTGCTATCCACCTTGCCCGGCTTGCCGATGTTCGGTCATGGACAGATCGAAGGCTTCCGCGAAAAATATGGGATGGAATTCCGCAAACCAAAATTGAATGAGACTCCCGACGATGGTTTGATTCGCGGCCACGAATGGAAAATCTTCCCGCTCCTTCACCGCCGACACCTGTTCGCCGATGTCGAGAATTTTCTGCTCTATGACTTTTATCACACGAATGGTAACGTAGATGAAAATGTTTTTTCT
>JBAUMB010000042.1:0-2513 GCA_049578465.1 Anaerolineales bacterium | reverse complement strand
ACTTAACGCTTATTATGACTGTAGCTTTTTCAGCAGTTATGGTTTTCTTATCGGTATTATCACTGCCGTCATTTATTGCCGATTTGGGCAGAACAGAAATCCCAGAGATTTTCAATTGGTTTACTATTCCTATCGCTCAGTTTATTGCTAAATTCGGTCTCTTCATTGTTGTTGCTAGTTTTATTGGTGTAGTAATGGCGGGAATATTTTCAGCGATTCGGATTTGGAAAAAAAGAAGACAACGTCGCCGCCCATTATTTGGCTAACAGAAATTATTAAAGATCTATCCCTTTACCAACTTTTGCCCATCCTTCGTATCTTGCACTGTCCAGCCTAATGCGGCGATTTGATCGCGCAATTTATCAGACTCAGCCCATTGTTTGTTTGTGCGCGCTAATTGTCGCTGTTCCAACAATCCCAAAACTTTCTCAGATGGTTTATCTTCTCCCAACGGCGGCGCATTGACAACCATCTCCCAAACTTCGGGACGAATGCCGCGCTCGATGGGATTCGGAATATTCAATTCACCCAATTCGCTTAAATTAAATTTCGCGCCGGCAGGATACATCTTCGGATCGCAATCACGCACCAGCGACACCGAACTCACGCCGTTCACCTCGCAAATTCCATTTGCAAAATCAATGATCAATCCCGTATGTTCATCGAGACCAATCGTCGTATTTTCTTTGGGAACGGATCTGCACCAAATGTCGAATCGCTCCATGCCAATGAAGCAACGGCTCGTATCCAAATCGTCACCGCCATCGGCGTTGTTCCAATGCGGAACCATGGATACATTCATTCCATAATCCGCGAAAAGATTCAATCCGGTTTTGGTATGAACGTCTTCGCCCACTTTATAGATTTCATAAACCGGGATTGCCCACGCGCCAATGGAAATCGTCGCAGCGGACGCAAACGCTAGCGTCGCACCGAGGCGATGACGCGCCCGAATAATTTCCCATGCCAACGAATCTCTTAGCTGTCGCGTCGCATAGGTTGGACTGCCTGGTCCCATGAAAATCAAGTTCGCATATAAAAGCGGCTTGACAATCTCCGCTTCATCCGGACTAAATGGCGTGCCGCGTTTCCGCGCTGAAACCACATCAATGATCGGAGTGTAGTTTGCCAGCCGCGTTTTGAGAAAGTCTGCCACCTTTCCCGCGACTTGATGCGAGTTCAACTCAAAGCCCGCGGGAGTTTCAAGAATCGCGATCCGCACCGGCTGAGGCAAAGCGCGTGCCAATGATTCAAAAACGCGCCCGCCCGCCAATGAAGTCTCACCCGAACCGAGAAAAGCAATTTGTCCTACAGAGTGCCGCATAATTATTTAAACCTGACTTTAGATTTTGGTGTTGCACGTCATTCAAAATATTTGCTTACTGATGAAACAAGCGGTAAGGTCATATTACTTTGATGACGCGTTTAATTGATCTATTACGTCGAGCAGGATTTTATTTTCAGGAATGTCCGACATGGATTTTGCGTAATGAGCATAACGGATCATGCCGTTCGCATCCACCACGCAGACCAGCGGCATACGTCCCAACTTGAAAAGATTCACTTCCTGCCGATAACGCGACGCCACCTTATGATCCGAATCCGGCAAGCCAATAAACGGAAGTTTTTCTTCGCTCCAATATTCGCGGAATTGATAATCTCGATCGGGACCGATCGCAAGAATCTCCGCGCCGCGGCTTGTGAACTGTTCATACTCATCACGCAAGCGCGCCAACTGCGCGCGGCAATATGGTCACATGAAGCCGCGCAGGAACGCCAGCACTACCGGCTTGCCGCGATAATCGGAAAGACGAATCAGTTTTTTATTTATATCTTGAAGTTCGAACTCAATCGCCGGTTCGCCCGGATTCAACAGATCAGTCATTTGAAATTAACTTTTTGGCTTTCTTCCAAATCTCATCGAACATTTTCACGGTCAATTTGCCGGTCAATGTGTTTTGCTGGCTTGGATGATAAGAACACAGCAGCCAAGTTTCGTTTGTCAATGGATATAACGCGCCGTGAGCAAATTTGAAATCTGAATTCCGCATCGAATAGATTCGCAGGATTCTCTCAAAAGCGATCCGACCCAAAACTACAATTACTTTCGGTTTCAATAATTGTATCTCGCGTTCAAGATACGGCTGACAATTATTTAACTCTTCAGTAGTTGGTTTGTTATTCGGCGGCGCACAACGACCCGAAGCCGTGACGAACATATCATGCAGAGTCAAGCCATCATCGCGATTTGTTGAATCAGGTTGATTCGCAAAGCCTGCGCGATACAACGCCGGATAAAGAAATTTTCCCGAACCATCGCCGGTAAATTGTCTCCCCGTTCGATTTGATCCATGCGCGCCGGGTGCGAGTCCGACGACGAGCACGCGCGCCTTGGGATCGCCGAATCCCGGAACCGGCTTGCCCCAATATTCCCAATCTTGATATGCTTTGCGTTTTGTTTGCGCCACTTCTTCGCGCCACTGCACCAGCCGCGGACATTTTCGGCAGGCGAT
>JBAUMB010000041.1:0-4192 GCA_049578465.1 Anaerolineales bacterium | reverse complement strand
GAAGGCATCGAGGTCACCGCGTTGCGCGGATTGGATGAGGGCGGGTTCTTCCATTGTGTTTTGTCAGCCGATTTGCTATACTCAATTCTAACCGATTGCAATAGTGTTTAGAGTAAAATTACTATATGAGCTTACCATTATTTCAAGCCCCAAAACCAGTTAATGACCATTTCAAAAGTGAAGCTGATATTGTTTTGTTTAATGGTGAAACAAAAGCTTTACTATCCGAGATTCCTGATAAATCAATTCAGTTAATCATTACATCTCCTCCTTATAATCTTGGCAAAGATTATGAAAATCGAGTTGAAATTGAACACTACCTTGAAAAGCAATCTGAAATTATTACTGAACTATATCGCGTTTTGAAAGATGAAGGAAGTTTGTGTTGGCAGGTAGGTAATTTTGTAGAGGATGGCGAAGTTTATCCATTAGATATTTTGTATTACGGAATATTCAAAAAACTTGGCTTACATTTGAGAAATCGAATTATTTGGCGTTTTGGGCATGGGCTTCATGCATCAAAGCGTTTTTCTGGAAGATACGAAACCATTTTGTGGTTTACAAAAAGTGACAAATATATATTTAATCTTGATAATGTTCGTGTCCCATCAAAATATCCCGGAAAGCGCCATTTCAAAGGCGAAAAGAAAGGACAACTTTCTGGTAATCCGTTAGGAAAGAATCCATCTGATGTATGGGAAGTTGTTCTACAAGATTGGGAACAAGAAGTTTGGGATATTCCAAATGTGAAAGCCAACCATCCTGAAAAGACAGAGCATCCCTGCCAATATCCAATTGAATTGGTAGAGCGTTGTGTTCTTGCATTAACCAATGAAGGTGATTGGATTTTAGATCCATTTGCTGGCGTAGGCTCATCTCTTATAGCAGCAATCAAGAACAATCGTCGCGCTGTTGGAAGTGATAAAGAAAAAGATTATGTTGACTTGACCTACTATCGCTTCATTACTTAGCCGATAGTTGATTCGGTTTCAACAAGCTTTTTCTCCTCTGTGACTTTTGTACCATCGATTCTCATTTTGGCGAAGGAATCTATCTATGCCTAACCTAGTCAAAGCTTCTTTTTTGGAAGAATTATCAAACCACTATGGAAATTTGAAAAAGCTAGAAAACACAAAATCGCTTTTCGAAATTGGTGATGCGGGAGCAAGAATATACATTCGTTACTCAAAAGTCCACACCAGAAATCAAACTTTTTATGGTCTTCGCGAGGAAGATTTACAAAAATTGGAGGGTTACCCGTCTGTTATTTGTTTTCTTTGGGATAATCAAAAGGAACCTTTGATAATATCTTTTTCGGATTATGAAGAAGTTTTTCGCTCTACATCACCAGCTGGTGATGGGCAATATAAAGCAATAGTTTATCTTGAGGATGTGACTGAATTGTATGTAGCGGGTGCTGGACGCTTTAATGTGGAAGATAGATTTGGCTTGGATAAATTAGATGCAGTAATTGATGAAGCAAAATTAAAGCCTATACAAAATTTTTCTCATTCTCAAATTCAAACATTTCTTGGTGCTATTGGAGCTGTGAAAGGTTACGATGTTTGGGTTCCTCAAAGTGACCGCTCAAAAATGGATTGGTCACTGACAAAAGGTTTCGACTTTAGAGATAGATTGCCGCCTGAATTTGGTATTGTTCAGGATATCTTACAAGAGATTGACGTAATTTGGCTTGAAAGAGGCGCCAATAAAATCAGAGCATTATATGAAGTGGAACATTCAACGCCAATTTATTCTGGATTATTGCGATTCAATGATGTTCATTTAGTAGCACCAACTTTGAAACCAAGATTTAGCATCGTGTCGAATGATGTTAGACGTTCATTATTTATCAGGCAAATCAAAAGACCAACTTTTCAAGCAAGCGGCTTAAGTGAATTATGTACATTCTTTGAATACGTGAATGTTGTTGGCTGGTTTAATCGTGTGAATTCGGGCTTAGCATAGAAAGGAACTTTACTATGATCGTTGTTGGAACTTATTCTTTCAATAGAGGTGCGGAGACTATTAAAAAGAAATACCAAAAGGAATTGGATGAAGTAAAGAAAATCCTTATCCGTATTGACGCTAAAAAACACAAGACAAAGCGTAGTGAAGAAAAGACTATGCGCGGCAAGATTTTATATAGTCCACGTTCTCTCAACAAAGAAATAAGTGAAAAGTTTTTAGAATTGGAATGGGAGAAGAAAAGAGTTTTGTGTGATTACCCAACACAATATTATAGTGAAGAATATAAACCACCCCAAGTTTCCAAGAGTGCTTTCAGGGAAATGGATTTCATCAAAAACAAACTTGGTGTCGAAGTTCAATTTAGTAAGCATCCTTTACCAGTCTATAGTGATTGTGCCAAGATGACAATTTTTCATAACATGGGATTTATTGATGTTGGCATAGAAATTGTCCCAGTGAAAGAATTAGCTGAAGACATGTCATCCGGTGTTTCTTATTTTGAACAATTCGTTTGGGATTTGGAACAACGCGGCGTTTCAGATATTGACATACCAGTTTTGATTTTAGGTGTTGCACCCTAACTCTAAAAAATCTTCAAGCCTCAAGTTTTTTTTCGATTCAAAACCGAATATAACGCTCGCCAAATTATCATTCCAAATGCTGATGCCGCACTGAGCACAACGGCAAAGATCGGAATGATCGGCGCGTTGAGGATCAGTCCGCGCAGGACGACTGCCAGCGGTCCGGCGAAGAGCATGGCGACTCCCACCTTTATTACCCCCTCCGTCGCTTCGCGCCACCTCCCCCAAATCCCGAAGGTATTTGGGGGAGGCAGGGTGGGAGCAGGATTGAATAATCCAAACCACGGTGCAAGCAAAAACCACGCGATGAGGAGCGGAATGAAGGTGGTCAACATGCGCGGGGAAAAAGAAATTGAAGTCTCGCCGTGAGTCGCAAAGCCAATCAGCGTGATGATGAGTAAAGTCAGTGTGTCGCCGAGAATGAGGGCTTTATTCTTCATTTCGCAAAGCTGGGAATAACAAGACCTCACGGATGGAATGTTTATCGGTCAACAACATGGTCAAACGATCCACGCCCATGCCGAAGCCTCCGCAAGGCGGCATTCCGTAGCGCATGGCGCGCAGATAATCTTCATCCATCGGATGTTTCTCTTCATCGTTATCGCTGTAATCGCGTCCCATCTCGAGGAAGCGTTGTTCCTGATCGAGCGGATCATTCAACTCGGTGAAGGCGTTGCATAATTCAAAGCCTGCCACGTAACCTTCAAAGCGTTCGACAGTCAACGGATCGCCTGGCTTGGATTTCGCCAGCGGCGAAATGTCGCGCGGATAATCATAGATGAATGTCGGTTGAATCAATGTCGGCTCGAGGAATTCGCTTAAGATAAAGTCAATCAATTTGCCGCGCGTCGCTTTGGGATCGGGAGTTTTATCTTTGTGCTTCGACACAATCGCTTTGAATAACGACTCAGCGGTTTTATATTCGGCAATATCAATGCCGGAGGCTTCGATCAATCCCTGACGCATTTCAAGTCTGCGCCATGGCGGCTTGAACTCGATCTCATGTTCGCCGTGTTTGATCTTCGTTCCGCCCGTGACTTTTTCAGCGGCATACGCCACCATCTGCTCGGTCAATTCCATCACCTTGAGATAATCCGCATAAGCCCAATAAAATTCCAATTGAGTAAACTCCGGGTTGTGTTTATAGGAAACACCCTCATTGCGAAAGTCGCGTCCGATCTCATAGACGCGTTCAAGATTGCCGACTAACAATCGTTTGAGATACAACTCAAACGAGATGCGCAAATACATATCCTGATTCAACTCGTTGTGATGCGTGATGAATGGTCGCGCCGCCGCGCCGCCGTAAATTGGTTGTAGGATGGGAGTTTCGACTTCAAGGAAACCTTTATCATCGAGAAATTCACGCAAGGCTTTGATGATTATCGCGCGTTGACGGAATGTTTCGCGCACTTCAGGATTGACCGCCAAATCTGCATAACGTTGTCGAGCGCGTAGTTCCGCATCTTCCAACGCTGCATAACGGATTACCGTGCCATCTTCTTGAGTCACGTCTTTATCAGCCGGCAAGGGACTCACGGCTTTGGCAAGCAGTTTGAAGTCGTGAACGTGAAGCGTAACTTCACCGGTTTTTGTGCGGAACATCACGCCCGTAGCTTGAATGAAATCGCCGATGTCGA
>JBAUMB010000040.1:0-9378 GCA_049578465.1 Anaerolineales bacterium | reverse complement strand
GGGCGATGAGTCCGGCTTGCCCAGCCAGCATCTCCACGGAGACGCGTAAAATGCGCGCCAGAAGTTTCTCAAGATCGAGCTCTTCGGTCAGCAGGCGGACGATCTCGAGTAAATAGTCGCGTTGGCGGACTCGGAAATCAGGAAGCATGATGAAATTTTATCACCCGCAATTTTTTATTGACATATGAGTTGTGTTAACAAAAATCCCAAGAAAAATGCAGCACCTCTTAATAACCAAACACTTTACTGTAACGCGTGATCATTGCTGGTAAGTCGTAGATGAAAACTAAGGTTAGAAGAAAAAGAATCATGTTGTATGCGAATCGGTTTTTCTTTCTGATCACTTCCATGAAACCGGCAAATAAAAACAACAAAGCAATAAAAAGCTGTATGGCATATGTTGCTTTGATAACCAGATTAGTTTGCATGAAATATCTATAAACGAACCACAGATAACCAATAACAGTTGAGAGTGCCAGCAAAGTGATAAAAACAAGCGATGTTCTCTCTAATGTTAAGGATTTGCGAAGTTGAAATATCTGGATGATACCGAATAAAAAACCTCCAAAAAGTAACAGACTTGGAAAAATGGACACTAAGTTAACCCTTCCTAGATAAGGTGCCATACTGGCGTAATTTCCCGTGCCGTTCGAGGCAAACCCCGGTTTGATGTAGGTAAAGTATCCCCAATAATCTCCCCATGTTTCTGAATACATGATTCCAAAGAAGGATTGACGATCAAACACCGGCCTAACTGGTTTGTCGAAAAGCTCCAGATTACCTAAACCGGTTTGTCGGATAAAGGAAAGAGTTTCTATAACCGAAGAATATTTTGGTTTTTTGATGTTGAATGCTGAAAATGTTCCATAGTCCAGATAAAGATGAACGTAGAACCAGCCTCCAACTATTGCACTGATAATGGTGATGAGAAAGAATTGTCTTGTACGGAGCCAGCCAATTTGACGATCTTGAATAAAAATCCAGATGAGGAGCAGAAAGATCGCGGGGAAAATAAAGAATCCCCATTGTCTGCTTAGTACCAATAATCCCAACGTTATGCCGGTGGCGACGATCAGCTTGTAATTAAGAGATATGGTTTTTAGAATTTCATTGATGAGATAAACGGACAAAGCGATGAAAAAAACGACATAGGGCTCAGCGCGGACTTGGGAAAATGTTTTATAGTAAACAGTGAGAAGCGCGAGCATCGTCAGGGTGGAGATTTTGAAGAAGCGATTGCCGGGTTTGATCTGCTCGGCGATCATCAGCAATAAAATGGTCGTGCTGATGGAAAGTAAAACATTGAGTCCCTGTGCGAACTTGCCGTCATATAAACGGCAGGTATTACTGAAATTGAGTCCATTATATTTTTGAAGAGCATCAGGGGCGTGTTGTTCGCAAATTACATCAAAGCGGGATGGCAGAAAATAGGGAAGCGGCGGCGAAAAAAATTCGTATGTATCCTGGAAAGTTGGTAAGCGGTCCGGCAAGACCTGAATATAGTTTAGATCTTGTACTACGTCGTAGCCGATTTTCGGGTAATGCAGAATTGCGTTTGCCAATACAATAATGTTGATAACCAGGCAGAGGGTCAGGATAACAGGATCTATCTTGCCGTCATAACGAAATAGATTTAAAAATCTATCGATCAGAGATTCTTTTTTCACATTTGCCTCAATGGATCGGGAAATGCTTTGGAGTGATGCTACCTGAAGTTTAATTCTTTCTCTGCGAGAGTGACGGCCTCTTCGAATATTTTCAAACCCTCATCGACCTCAGTTTTCGTAATGCTCAAAGCAGGCGCAACACGGATGACACTCTTTCCACAGCCAAGCGTGAGCAAGCCGCGCTCGAACGCTAACTCGACAACGCGGTCGGCAAGTTGCTTGGCCGGCTCTTTCGATTTTCGGTCATTGACAAAATCCACGCCGATCATCAGGCCTTTTCCGCGCACATCCCCGATGCTCGGATGGCGCGCTTGGATTTCTTCGAGCGCGTCAATGGTGTATTGTCCAACTTCCGCCGCGTTGGCGAGATATTCATCTTGGATCAGCTCAATCGTCGCAATTGCCGCCGCACAGGCCAGAGGATTGCCTCCATAAGTGTTGCCATGTGAACCGCGCTCCCAGTCCATCACGGATTGACGCGCGATACACGCTCCAAGCGGAATGCCTGATGCGATTCCTTTCGCGGCCGTGACAATATCCGGTTCGATCCCAAAATGTTCGATAGCCCACCATTTGCCGGTGCGGCCCATGCCGGATTGCACCTCATCAACCATTAAGAGGATCTCATACTTATCGCATAATTTTCTCAGCGCGGGATAAAAACCGGGCGGCGGGACAATGTATCCACCCTCGCCTTGAATCGTTTCAACAAGAACGCCCGCTACTTCGTCTGGCGGCAGGATATGGCCGAGGATTTGATCCTCAATGTAGCGGACGACGGTCTCGCCATAATCTTCGCCGCTCTTTCGCTCCAACACGGGACGATACGGATTTGGAAACGGAGCATGAACCACACCATTCATCAATGGATAAAATCCGCCGTGATATGAGGGCTTGCTAGCCGTGAATGTAACGGCGCCCATCGTCCGTCCGTGGAATGCACCGGTGAAGCCGATAAAGTTGGATCGGCCCGTATGATAACGTGCCAGCTTGATGGCGGTCTCGACCGCTTCAGTCCCGGAGTTGGTCATGAATGAAACCGCCGCTTCGTTGAACGGTGCAATCTCATCGAGTTTTTCCGCTAGCTCAATCCACTTGACGTGATAAAAATCAGACGAGATATGAAGGAACTGTTCGGCTTGTTCTTGAATCGCTTTGACCACTTTTGGGTGCGCATGTCCGGTAGAGGTCACCGCGATGCCGGCCATAAAATCGAGGAAGCGGTTGCCGTCCACATCCCAAACTTCCGAGCCTTTACCATGATCCATCACGAACGGATAACTGCGCGGATACGATGGAGAAATGACCGACGAATCGCGCTTGATCAATGCGCGGGCTTTAGGCCCAGGTAACTTCATAGGTTCCATAAAAAACTCCTTAATGAACAGCCTGCAAAGAAACTTCTGCTAGTGCACGCGCGCCTAGTAAACCGGCATCATCGCCGAGCGCGGCCATCTCTATTTTTAGATTTTCAAGATAACGCGGATGAAAGACTCTCTGTTGTAGACTGATGTGGAATGGATCGAACAACAGCGGTCCGACCTGTGAAACGCCTCCGCCAAAAATTACAATGGACGGATCGAACGTAACCAGGAAATTTGCAACCGCGATGCCGAGATATTCGCCCGCACGTCGATAAGCGGATAAAGCTAATGCGTCGCCGTGGATTGCCGCATCCGCGACTTGCTTCGCGCTCAGATTCGGATCACGCTTCAAATTGGACGTCGCGCCGGATTCCAGTTCTTTGAGCACATATTTGACAATCGCCGGTCCTGAAGAAAAAGATTCAAGATGGCCGTTAAATCCGCAAGAGCACAACGGGCCATCTGGATCAACTATTGAGTGTCCGAGCTCGGCCGCGAGACCATGATAACCTTGTAGCAACCGGTCGTTGGCAATAACTCCGCCTCCGATGCCGGTGCTGATCGTCAAGTAAAGCACATCGTGATGCCCCTTGCCCGCGCCATATTTCCATTCGCCGAGACATGCCATATTCGCGTCGTTATCCAAAAACGACGGCACGCCAAAATGCTTGGAGAGTTTTGGCGCGAGCGGAAAATTATCAAGTTGTTTGATGTTCGGAGTGGCAAGCAAATAACCGGTATGCGGATCGAGCGGTCCCGGCGACGCGACACCGATTGCATCCACTTGATCATGATGTGGCCAGACCTCTTCAATGGCTTTGACCATGCGGTCGAAAACGCCCGGCTCGTTTGCAAGCGTTCTTACGCGCTGATGCGCACTTGGTTTAAATTCTTCTGATTCGTAAGCGGCGGCGCGCAGATGCGTCCCGCCAATATCTACCGCGATGATTGTTCCCATGTGCACAATTATACCGTACGCTGCCCATCGGAACTATGCCTGGACTTTTAGCGGCAACACTACCGTGAACTTGCTTCCCCGGTTGACTTCGCTATCCAATTCAATGGTGCCGCTCATGAGAGAAGCCAACTGGGCGACGATAGATAATCCAAGTCCAAAGCCCGATTGCTTGATCATCTCGGGGTTTTTTACCTGCTCGAATGCTTCAAAGACTTTCTTCCGCGCCTCGATGGGAATTCCGACGCCAGTATCCGCAACTTGAATTAACCAATGATCTTCACCGCGCCTCAAAAAGCGGACACTCACTGTTCCCTTCTCAGTAAACTTGACCGCATTGTTAACGAGATTTAAAACAATTTGTCTCAGCCAGAATTGATCGCCGATGATTCTGGGCGGCAAGCCGGGATCAATGTGTTGCGTGAATAACAATCCTTTTTTGTGTGCATGAAAATTTAGTGTGGACATCAACGGCCCGATAATTTCTTCCACATCGAATGGAAACTCGCGTAGGACCACTTTTCCGGTTTCGATCTGCGCCTGACCAACCAGATTGTTGATGAATGAAAGCAATTGATTGGCGCTATCAAGAATCTCCGATGAAGCTTTTTCCTGTTCCGTGGTGACTTGTCCCAATGTGCCATCGTGCAGCATTTCAGCATAACCAATTACCGCACCGAGCGGCGCGCGTAGATCGTGTCCGACACTCGCCAGCAATTGAGTCTTCAAACGGCTGGCTTCCTTGCTTTGTTCCTCCGCTCGCTTCAATTCGGTGATGTCACTGATGAGCAGGACACGTCCATTACGTTTTCCGTTTCGGTCGAATAGGGAGGTGGTTCGTAAACTGAACGTGAGCTTTTCAATGCCTAATTCGAAAGCGATCTCCTGATTAATTTCACCGGTTGGATTGGCTGATTTCCATTCGTTCCATTTTGGGAGCATGGATTGAATCTCGCGTCCGAGCACGTTTGCCGTATCCTGAAAAATGAAGGTGCCGACCGGATTGATATCCGCGATGCGTTCTTTGTAATCAAGCACGATCACGCCGTCTTTCATAGCGTTGAAGACCGAGCTATGCGCGATCGGCTGGATATCCATAAAACGGTAGCGCAGGAAGCTGATCGATATTGCCACATTGGCAAAGGTCAGTGCGAGCGGCGTGAGATCAATGGTTGGGAATGGGCTGAGACCGCTGATGTAAATAATATTTGCCGCCCAAGGGAAAAACATTCCGGCTAGCATCACCCTTGCTTGATAGCTGTATAAGCCTTGTCCGCGGATTGCGATTTGAAAAAAAGAAATGGTCGTAAGTAAGATCAGTGCATATAGAAAGGCAGTTAGAACGAAGAAGCCGACGCCGTGCGTTGTATCGAGTGGACCAAAAGGCAGGCCGTTGGTGAAGCGAATAGTCGTCCAAATGAGATGGTGCGATTCGTTGGTCAGCGCTAAAAGAAAACCCAAAATCGCCGGTGTCAAAAGAAGAATGGAGCGTAGAAAAGTAAGCGATGCGCCGCGTCCGCTATAATACATTGCAAAGATAAAGATCCCGACCACCACAAATGAAATGCCGAAATATTCCATCTTTGCCCAAAAGATTTTATCTGCCATGTTGGTTTGAGTGATTTCCATGACATAGGTCAGCGACCATTCTGCAACGGAAGCGACGGAAATCATCAAGCCATATGCGCCGGGCGTGGAACGCAATGCCCAGATCCGAATCAAAAGCAGACAAGCAATAATCGTGCTTCCAATCAGGATAACGGTATAGCCGACATAAGTAGAGTATAGCGACATGTTGAGTATATTCTAGCGTAAAAAAGATAATTGAGTGTTCCATTTTCGTTCCGATTTCTCATCGCGGTATAGGACAAATAGGTTATGTAGTTTGCCGCGCTCATGCTGTACAATCGGTCAAATTTACCAAAGGAGAATGCATATGAAAAACAGAACGTTATTAATTGTGATCGGCGTTATTTTGTTGTGTTGTTGTGTAGCGGTGATCGCCGCCGCGCTGGCATATCCAACCATCAAAAATTATTTGAATAGCGTCTCAACCGGCTTAAATGATCTGAGTCCTACCGCCGTGTGGACTCCTGACCCCGGCGATGTAACCAGTTCACCTTCTGATGTTGGCTCGACTAGTACACCAGTTGACGGCGGGCTCGACGACCCGACCCTCAAGGGAGATGTGTGGAATTCGATCCTCACTGCCGAAAGCGGACGCGGTTGTAATAACGTGACCAGCACTGCGATTGATGTTGCCCAACAACCCGACGCCAATCGTGTGTGGGTTGAAGATTGGTCGGCAACAGCTTGTGGAAATCAAGTGGTCTTTGAGATCACATTCACACCCGATACTACGAATGGCGGGACCAATTACGATATCAAACAGAAATAGTTTGATGTGAACAAAAAGCCTCACGATGATTTGTGAGGCTTTTTATAACGGCATAATTATCGGCTGAAAAAATGTATAAGAGCATTGAGTAAATCAGGATTGAATTTGTCGAAGCGATTGGCGTAACGGTAACTTAATATCGCCAAAAGAAAACTGATGACACAAGATGCAATGACAAGCAGAATCGCGGCATACTGATACGCAGGTTGGAATTTATTTTGTCTCACTTTGATATATTGCAATCCTTGCCAAAATCCGATTCCGGAAAGCAGAGCAAGCTGTGGTGTAACGTCATCGAGAAAACGCATCGTCTGATAAAAATATAATAGGATAGTTGAGAACAACAAGAATATAGAGCCAAGCAAACTGATATTAACCCATCGAAGCAAGTTGTTTTGATTGGGCGACTTTTTTATAAAATATAGTAAAGCAATCAGTGCAAAGAGCAGGAAAGGACTGGTCCATAAAATTCCAGTCGTTTGCTCAAAGAGAACACTTGGAGTCAGGTTGGGAAAAAGTATCGGATGCATTGGATTATCCGCAACCAGAAACGGAAAGGTTTTCTGTAAATCGAATCCATAAAAGATGTAACCATATAAATTAGATGGAAGATAAGTCAGGGAAAATAACTGCGTCTTTCTCAGATCACTGGAAGTCAGTTGATAATGGAGTCCAAATTCGAGCGGGGAGTCGAAGCGTGCCAAGTTATACCATCCCATCGCCGCGAGGCTGAATAATAACGGCAGAATCATCACAAGCAAAGATTTCCAAATGTCGCGTTTGTTTGTCTTGATCGCGAAGAAGCTGAACAGCGCAATCCAAAATACAATCGGAAGGATCAGTGTGATGCGCGATGCGATTGCGATTGCCCAGCATATTCCAGCGAGAGTCAATTTCCGGGTGGATGACTCGGGATGATCAAAAGAAATAAACGCAAAATAGAATCCGCTGATAAGCAGGAATTGACCGAAGAGAATCGAAGCCTCATAGATTTCGGGATCGTTCAGACTCCAGAGCAGAGGCGAGACGAGGCCCACAAAGGCGATGATGATTTCAAATGCCCATACCGGCAGATCGGAGAAGAAGCGTTTCCAAAGTCCGAAGAGCAGCAGGATGTTGACAAAAAATAGTCCGCAGGCGGATGCAAAGACCACAAATTGATCACCTGCTTTAATGGGATGGATCAATCCGACAATCGCCATGATAACGGCAGGCGCGGGTCCCCAATAAATGTAATACTTGCCGTTGAAGAGCGAGACGTCCCAAATATACGTTGCTTTCTTGCGAAGCGCATCGTATTGATAAGGATTTTGCAGGGCGAGAATGGAAGGATCGGGTTTGGTGAGCAGTGAAACTTGTCCGTGATCGAAAGCTCTAGCAAGCTGAGCGTAGAAGTCGGTTGTGGTGGGCCACTTCGTCCATGTGCCGACGCTGACGAAAAAAATATAAATAATAACAACCACCAGCGAGCTCAACGCGGTGAGCCAATAGAGGCGGTGATTCCAAAGAAACAAAACCGTTTTATTTTTTGGATAAGGAGGACGGATCGTTGCCATCGTATTCAAAATTTCACTCCAAATAACGATGCACAATTATATCTGCTTGTAAAAACTCGCGATGCTTTTTATGCTGATATTTCCAGTACTTATGAATGAGTCGTTTCCGAAGTCATTGCCTGTGTCCACGCCACGACACGATTCCTGCCTTGCTGTTTAGCCATATACATGGCTTGATCCGCACAATTAATCAATTCATCAACTGGCAGTACTCGGTCAGGATTGATAGACACCACACCAAGACTGATGGTCACGGGGACGTTCACATGGTTAATCTGAATCGCCTGTTGAGCGACAGCCCGGCGTATTCGATCCGCGATCTTCAGAGATTGATCTGCAGATGCGCCACTTACTAGAACAACAAATTCTTCGCCACCGTAGCGTCCGGCAACATCCGCTCCCCGCAGAGATTTTTTGATGCTTGCTGCGACAGTTGAAAGAACCTCATCCCCGGCTTTGTGGCCATATTGGTCGTTCACATTTTTAAAGTGGTCAATATCCAGCATGATGATTGCCAGTTGATCTTTGTTGATTTTCACATGTTGAATTGCGACTTCTGCGATTTCTAGAAAATGCCGTCGGTTCACCAGGCTGGTCAATGAATCGGTTCCGGCCAATTCCCGATAGAGCTCTGCCTGCTTGCGGGCATTCTCAACCTGATTGAGGATTTCAAGGTTCTTGATTCGACGGTCGGATTTATCGTTAAAAATTTTTTTATAGGCGGCGTGGAAAGCTTCGAAATGATCCAGCGCCGATTTATAGTCCTGTTTTCTTTTATAGATCTCGATCAATCGCTCGTGAATCAAAGAGATATTGGTCAGCGAATTTATTTTTTCGGCGATCTGTAAAGCCAGAAGAAGCTCTTCTTCGGACTCATCAAAATTGCCCCGAACCTGATGAATGCGGCTGATCTCTGAGACATAAGTGAGCTCAAGAAGCTGGCTATTGTTCTTGCGAGATAATTCAAGGCCTTCCTGTAAAAAAGTCATCGCCTGGTCGTAATTTCTGAGGGCGAAATGGATGGCACCCAACGAATGCAGGGTATGCAGCTTGCCAACGTAAGCTCCCATCTGGTTAAACAAAGTGAGAGCTGCCGCGGCGTACTCCACGGCCTCGCGGTCCCGTCCGAGCATATGCAGGACATAGCCGATATTATTATTTGCATCCGCCCGGCCCGTGAGATCATCTGCATTCGCCTTCTCCAGGCAAGCTTTGAAGTACCCCAATGATTCGTTATAATTTTCCAGCCCATATTGAACCATACCGAGGCCATTAATCAGAGAGATTTCCAAATCGGGATGATGTTCCGTTTGAACTAATTTCAGCGCGTTGAGATAATAATCCATGGCGGTGGGATAATCATCGATGTGCCAATAGATTCTACCTAATAAACTTTGAATCAAGCCGATCCGGTATTTATCGCCAATTTGTTCAGCCA
>JBAUMB010000039.1:0-25179 GCA_049578465.1 Anaerolineales bacterium | reverse complement strand
ATCGAATCGTTTTATCAATACAAGAATGGCGACAAGGTCGGCGTTTATGATGTGAACAAAGAAAAGTATGTCCGCATCGCAAAGCCCGAAGGTATTGTTATCCTCAAAGGTCGCAAAGTCATTAGCCAGAATGCGGGTGCAACATTATATGATATCGGCGATGGCGTGGCGTGCGTGGATTTCCATACCAAAATGAACGCGCTCGATGATGATATTTTTGCAATCGTCAACGAAGCCTTTGATCGACTTGAAAAAGATTTTGATGGATTGGTGATCAGCACGCAAGCTGATAATTTCAGCGCGGGTGCAAATTTGTTTATGGTGGTGGTCGCCGCGCAGCAAGGCATGTGGGATAACCTTGATCAGGAAATCCGCAAATTGCAAGGCTTGAATATGCGGATGCGTCATTCGCCGAAACCAATTGTGGTCGCACCGCTGGGACTTGCATTAGGTGGCGGATGCGAAATCACGATGCATGCTTCGCGCGTGGTCGCTTCGTCCGAGACTTATATCGGCCTCGTCGAACTCGGGGCAGGCGTGATTCCCGCGGGCGGCGGCACGAAAGAAATTCTGCGACGCGTTATTAATCCGCCGATGAAAACCGAGAATGCTGAAGTGCTGCCGTTTCTTCAACGCGCGTTCTTGCAAATTGGTCAAGCAAAAGTTGCCACGTCCGCGGAAGAAGCGCGGCAGATGGCAATTCTAAATCCGCAAGATCGGATTATATTGAACCGTGATCATTTGCTGGCTGAGGCCAAGTGCGAAGTCTTGCATATGGTGAATGTTGGTTATCATCCGCCCGCGCCGGAACCGATCTATGTTGCGGGCCGCGATATGCTTGGCGCGTTGCGCGTCGGTGCTTTCATGTTCAAAGAAGGAAAATATATCAGCGAGTACGATCATCACATTGCCAATAAACTTGCATATGTGATGTGCGGCGGCGAACTGACTCGTCCGCAGTGGGTGAGCGAACAATATATTTTGGATCTCGAGCGCGAGGCGTTCTTGTCTTTATGCGGCGAAGAAAAGACTCAAGCGCGTATGTGGTCATTGTTGCAGACTGGCAAGCCTTTACGAAATTAGGAGATACGAAATGACAAAAGATGCTGTGATTGTTTCTGCAGTTCGGACTCCGGTCGGCAAAGCCAAACGCGGCGGATTGGCAACCGTTCGCCCCGACGAGATGGCGGCTACCGTTATCCAAGCCTTATTAAAGCGGACGCCGAATCTTGATCCCGTTGAAATCGAAGATGTCGTTATCGGCTGTGCTTTCCCGGAAGGTGAGCAGGGACTTAACATGGCGCGCATGATCTCGTTGCGCGCGGGTTTACCAGAATCGGTTCCGGCCGAAACAATTAATCGTTATTGCGCTTCGGGTGTGCAAGCCATTGCTCATGCTGCGTATGCAATCCAAAGCGGACAAATCGAAACAGCGATTGCAGGAGGAGCAGAGTCTATGACGATGGTGCCCATGGCCGGTTATAAGTTTTCGCCCAATCCATATTTTGCGCAAGACCTGCCGCATTATTACACTAACATGGGTTTAACTGCTGAGAATGTGGCGTTGAAATATGAAATCAGTCGTGAAGATCAAGATGCCTTTTCATTGAAGAGCAATCAGAAAGCGGCGAGGGCTGTTGCCTCTGGACTCTTCGATTCTGAACTCGTGCCTGTTGATGTCGAGATAACTGAACTCGGCGCGGACGAGAAACCTGTAGAAAGGAAATTCACAGTTAAACGCGATGAAGGTCCACGCGCAGATACATCGCTCGAAGCGCTTGCTAAACTCAAACCGGCATTTAAAGAAGGCGGAATGATCACCGCTGGAAATTCATCACAAATGTCTGATGGCGCGGCGGGCGTAGTCGTGATGTCAGCGGAGCGAGCCGCGCAATTGGGAATGAAACCGTTAGCGCGATTTGTTGTGTTCGCGGTCGGAGGTGTTCCGCCGGAATTGATGGGAATCGGTCCTATCGTCGCGATTCCAAAAGCGTTGAAAGTCGCGGGCTTATCTTTGAATGACATTGATTTGTTCGAGTTGAATGAAGCCTTTGCCGCGCAATCGCTGGCGGTGATCCGTGAGCTTAGCATGGATGAAAGCAAGGTCAATGTCAACGGCGGAGCGATTGCGCTGGGTCATCCGCTTGGATGCACTGGAGCAAAATTAACAACGCAATTGATCTACGAGATGGGTCGCCGCAAATCCAAGTATGGCATGGTGACGATGTGCATTGGCGGAGGAATGGGCGCCGCGGCGATCTTTGAGAATTTACAATGATCAAATGAAATATAAAATCACAAAAGGAGAATTGAAATGCCCCTCACGATTTCTGATTTGATGTCCAAGATGCCTGGTGCGTTTTTGCCGGAGAAGGCTGTGGGTTTGGATGCAGTAATCCAATTTAAATTCACCGGTGCAGAATCTGGAGATTGGTATGCAACTATCAAAGACGGCAAATGCGCGGTTGCCCAAGGCGAATCGCCTTCGCCGAAGATGACGCTGACTGCTGACTCGGCAGATTACATCAAAATGTTCACTGGCGAACTCGATGGTATGCAAGCCTTTATGCAAGGCAAGCTTAAATTGGGCGGTGACTTGAACCTTGCGATGAAGTTGATGCAGATGTTCAAAATTCGGTAAAACAAAGAATCATCGCCAATTTTACGGCGGTGACTTTTTGTGAGTTATGATTCTTTCCATTTCTAATTTGTATATCACTTAACTCTTGACGAATCATTAATTGCGGGAGTATAAGTCATAAGGTTTTTATGAACGCAATTCATGTTTCACAACAAAAGGAGGTGATCGTTATGGACGCCGATGGAAGTTTATCAGGCGATGATTCTGTTCCGCTTATATTCTCCGAACCCCGACTCGTTCACGATAATTGGACGCATATCCATATCAACGATCATTCCTTGATTCTCTGCAAAGCAGAGAATTAGAATACGTTGTATGTCCCTGAACAGCCGCCACCTTCGGAGAAAATTCCAAGGTGGTTTTGCTTTTATAACAGACTTCACCTTGAAAAATTTTATAACTGAAAATTAAATCTACGGAGGTCCGGTATGGGAATCTTTACAACAATCTTTGCCAATCCAACTCGCCTTTCCGCGTTTACACGAGGGAACGGTATCAAAGTCTCGAAGAAATTAATGGAAAGCGGCCAATCAGAGGCTTCCGCTGTCCTTGAAAAAATGAATACGACCCCCAGCGGATTAACTAGCGAAGAGGCCGAAACTCGCCTTGAACAATATGGTCCAAATGAGATCGCCAAGGAAAAGCATCAGACCTTGTTGATGCGTTTTTGGGAAAATGTCAAAAACCCATTGGTGATATTGCTCTCCGTACTGGGAATCGTCACGTATCTTACGGGGGATATTCCCGGAACTGTGGTAATTTTTATCATCGTCCTGCTCGGAGTCGTCTTGCGTTACTTTCAAGAAAGCCGCGCTGATTCGGCTGCTGAAAAATTAAAGGCGATGGTCAGCACCACGGCAACCGTTATGCGCGATGGCAAACGTCAGGAGATTCCATTAAAAGATTTGGTGCCCGGTGACATTGTCCTGCTTTCCGCCGGAGATATGAGCCCGGCTGATGTGCGCCTGCTATCGGTCAGAGATTTATTTCTTAATCAAGCGGCGCTCACAGGCGAGTCGATGCCGGTTGAAAAGATTCCAACCGTTGTTGGTTTAAATGATGGCCAACAAAACCCGCTCGAAATGCAGAACATTTGCTTCATGGGATCCAACGTTGAAAGCGGAACCGGCACGGCAGTTGTTATCCAAACCGGAAGCGAAACCTATTTCGGATCATTGGCTGGAAGCATCGTTGGGCAGCGTCAGCTCACCAGCTTTGATAAAGGCGTAAATGGATTTACGTGGCTGATGATCGGCTTCATGGCTGTGATGGTGCCGCTTGTTTTTCTTTTCAATGGGTTAAGCAAAGGGAATTGGCTCGAAGCCTTTTTATTTGCGTTAGCCGTCGCCGTTGGTCTGACGCCGGAAATGTTGCCGATGATCGTGACCGTCAACTTATCCAAAGGCGCGATTTCGATGTCGAAGAAAAAAGTGATTGTCAAGCGCCTGAATTCGATTCAGAACTTCGGCGCGATGGATGTGCTTTGCACCGATAAAACCGGCACAATCACCGAAGGCAGAATCGTCCTTGAGAAATATTTGGATGTGAAAGGAAATACCAGCCAGCGCGTGCTTAACTACGGATATATGAATAGCTACTATCAAACCGGCTTGAAGAACTTGATGGACGAAGCTATTCTCAATCATATTAATCTAAATGACGATTTGCAGGTGGATGAACTTTATCGAAAAGTTGACGAATTACCTTTTGACTTTCAGCGCCGGCGGATGTCGGTGATTGTAGAGGATAATCAGGAGCAGCATATTCTGATCTGCAAGGGAGCGGTCGAAGAGATCATGCATCTCTCCACGCATGTTGACGTGAATGGTGAGATTCTTGAAGTAACCTCCGAACATGACGAGCATCGCAAAGAACGCATCAAGCAACTCAACTCCGAAGGCTTCCGTGTCATCGCCGTGGCATATCGAGTTTTCCCGAACGGGCCCGACGAACCGAAGTATACGGTTCAAGACGAATCGAATCTGACGCTTCTAGGTTATCTCGCTTTCCTTGATCCGCCGAAGGCAAGCGCATCCGAGGCGTTGGCAAAACTCCATGCTAACAGCGTTAATGTGAAGATATTAACTGGCGATAATGATATTGTCACCGGCAACATCGGCAAACAAGTCGGCTTGCCAATAGATCGAATCTTGCTCGGCAGTGAAATTGAAGGAATGGATGATGCACAGTTAGCCGACTCGGCTGAGAGTGTCACGATCTTTGCCAAGCTTTCGCCATCGCACAAGGAACGGATCATCCGCGCTTTGCAGAGCAAAGGTCATGTCGTTGGCTTTTTGGGTGATGGGATCAACGACGCTCCCGCGCTCAAAGCTGCCGACGTTGGCATCTCTGTAAACAGCGCAGTGGACATTGCCAAAGAGTCTTCGGATATTATCCTGCTCGAAAACAGTTTATTGGTTTTGGAAGAAGGTGTCATTGAGGGACGCAAGGTGTTCGGGAATATTATCAAATATATTAAGATGGCGGCTTCGTCGAACTTTGGCAATATGTTTAGCGTGATGGGAGCGAGTCTGATCTTGCCATTCTTGCCGATGTTGCCGCTTCAAGTGTTGACCAATAATCTTTTATACGATTTTTCTCAAACAGCCATCCCGACCGACACCGTGGATCCCGAATGGCTGGTGAAGCCGCGTAAATGGGAACTCGGCTCGTTGCGACGATATATCATGTATATTGGGCCGATCAGTTCGATCTTCGATTACATGACGTTCTTCATCATGTGGTTTGTCTTTCACGCCTCGAACAATCCCGCTCTCTTCCAAACCGGATGGTTTATTGAGTCAATTTTTACACAGACGTTGATCATCCACGTCATCCGTACGAATAAGATTCCATTCATCGAAAGCTGGGCAAGCAAGTCATTGATCCTGACATCGGTCATTATCGTGGCTGTTGCGGCCTGGTTGACGGTGTCGCCGCTTGCGAAGACTTTGGGATTTGTAACTCTGCCCGCCTTATACTGGCCCTTGCTGGCCGGGATGTTGATCGCTTATATAGCTCTCACTCAAATAGTCAAAGTTTGGTTCGTTCGAAGGTTTGAGAGTTAAAGATTTATTTGTAGAGCGATAACATTTAGAATCATGAATCAAAAAACCGTCCAATTTATTTTGGACGGTTTTTTGATTCTTACTGAGGTATTGCTGTTGACCCTGCAGATGTCGGCACAAGATTTTGCCAAATGTTATATGTCACGACTTTATACGTGGTGCGCGCTTGTGTGAGCCAATTAGTGAAGGCTGTCTGCTGGGCCTGTTGATAATCGCTGGCGCTAAGAGGAACCACGTTATGTGCCAGCACTTGGATGATGTAGTACAACGATTGAGATTTGATCGGACTACTGATATCTCCAATCTTCATAGTAAATGCGGCGTTTTCAATTTCCGGACTTTCGGTACCGCGAGCAAACCAGCCGAGATCTCCGCCTTTATCTTTGGTGGCGCCATCCATAGAAACTTCTGCCGCGACTTTCGCAAAGTCTTCGCCATTGAGCAGACGCTGACGAACCGTATTCGCGGTTGCTTCATCAGCCACAACTATTTGACGCGCCCAAACTTCATCTTGTGAATGAGGCGTGTTAGCCGTGATGACGTCCATCAATTTTTGGCGCAGGATGGTGGCTGCATACATCGCACGCAATTGATCTTCCGTGATTCCCAGCTTTGCATAACTGGCAAGACTGGTTTTATAAGTTTGCTGAAAGCCTTGCAATGTATAAGGCGTGGATGTTGGGAAGGGAGTATCGGTTGGTCCGGGCGTTCCAGTTTCTGTTGGAGTCGCGTTAGAGGCTGGAGTGCCGGTCGTTGTCAGCGACATGACCAACGGAGTATTTGTCGGTGTGAGAACAAGAGTTGGAGTCGGCGTAATGGTCACCAATGCCAGCGTCTGCGGTGATAGGGTTGGTATGGTGACGTTGGTGGGCGTGATCGTCGGAGTGGGTGAGCCGTTGGGATAGTAGCTATATGCGGCTTGAATTGCCGCGTCGACTTCCGACGAGCTGGCCGTGATGCCGCGTTTAGCCGCCTCCTGGCGAATCAACTCTTCGTCGATCATTTCATCAAGCACAGATTGGCCGAGGCTGGTGGGATCGCCTAATTGAGTTTGAATTTGTTGTAACTGTTGGGTGAAATCCATGCCGAACATTTGACCATATTGCTCATACATTGCATATTGGCTTTGCAAATTTTGCTGTTGCAATGCAACGCGCGCTTGCCATTCGCTGATCGTGATATTAACGTTGCCAACTTTTGCAACCGGTTGCCGGGCCTGAAGGTAAACGTTATATAAAATAGCGTAACCAATCAGACCTGCGACGATGACAAGCACACCAATAAATGTGTATAGAATAATATTGGTCTGTCTTCGTTCGCGTTCGAGACGTGCAAGATGTTTTTTCGTGTGAATAACGGGTTTTTCTTCCCGCGGGTTTGCCATGTTATTTCGTGCTCCTAATTATAGAAATAAGGGCATGGAATATTCCACGCCCTTTTGTTTGTCCTAACGATTATCTTCAAATCTCGAACTAGTGAATGGCAACAATGCAATATGACGGGCGCGCTTGATGGCTCCAGCCAACGCACGCTGGTGGCGCGCGCAGTTGCCGGTTTGGCGGCGAGGGCGGATCTTGCCTTCATCTGTGACGAAGCGTCTGAGCATATCCGCTTTTTTGTAATCAATACTCAAACTTTTATCCGCGCAGAACTGACAGGTTTTGGGACGGGCAAAATAACGGCGCTCGCCGGGTCCGCTTTCGTTCTCCGAGTTGTTGTTATTTCTTTCATCAGACATTTTTTACTCCATAGGTTTTAGAACGGAAATTCATCTTCATTGGCAACTGGCTCGGTGTCTTCCGAATGCGGCGTTTCTTGATTCTGATTTGCGTCACGCCGTTCGCCCAGCATCATCATTTCATTCGCAACGATCTCAACGCTGGTATGTTTCTGGCCTTCTTTATCATCCCAGCGGCGAGTCTGCAAGCGGCCTTCGATGTAAACTTGCTGGCCCTTGCTTAGATATTGTTTGCAGATTTCAGCCAGGTTACCCCATGCCACGATGCTAAACCATTCGGTCTCGGCGTGACGTTCTCCGTCGGCGCTGTTCCATGACCGGCTGACCGCAACTGTAAACGTGGTCACTGGCCGGCCTGAGGGCGTGTAGCGCATTTCAGGATCCTTGCCAAGATGCCCAATGATCATTACTTTATTTAAACCTCGGCTCATAAGAATCTCCTTTATTTATAAGATAAAGACCGAGCGAAAAAATTTATCCAACAGTCGTCAGCATATGGCGCAGGATTGTTTCCTGATAGCGAATGTTCTGTTCCAAGCCGGACGCGCTTTGTGGATTGAGCGTAATGTTGAATAAAACATATTGTCCATCGCGGTGCTTGCGAATGACGTAAGCCATTCGACGCTTGCCCCAAATATCCACTTTATCTACACTGCCGCCAGATTCAGAAACCCAACCTTTGACGCGGTCTACGACACCGGTGAAAGATGTTTCGTCCAAGTCGGGTTGAATCACGCACACTAATTCATATTTATGCATGAGGGATGCCTCCTTTCCGTGGGGTTGCTCTTGTTCACGCCGTGGGCGAGTCAGGAGCGGAAAGGCACGTATGAGACGTACCTTATTAATCGGGCTGATTGTAAGCTAAGTTATGGATTCTGTGCAGGTGCAAAATGATCTAGAGGCGCTTCATTATCTGACGTAAATCGGGTTGCTGAAAATCCAGCCGCGCCTGCGCCCGAGATAATTTCGATATGCTTCGATTCGATAAACTCCCGGCTCAGTAGTGATGTAAGTTGCGGCTGTTTGTTTTTTCCAGATTCGAATCGCCTTTCCATCTTTGATTAATTTAATCTCGGCGACTGAAGGCGTCCGTGCTTGGAGCGTGACTCCGCCGCGAGCTGGGATTTCATCTCCCATAATGGAATCCGCTTCCAGTCCTTGGGCAGTTAAGCGGAAGCCGCGCGTCGAAGCTGGAAGATCATATCCGACAAAACAATGTCCAGCAGATAACGAATCATAGATCATCTTTTTGTCTGCGCTTGCATTGCCGGTTAATGGATTTGGAAGAATGACATGTGTATTAATAGTTTTGAAATGAAACTCGTATGGAAAAATGCCGCGTCGAAACGGACCGAAATGCATTTCGTTGGCATGCGCATCCGAGCCGCCGACTGCAACGACTCGATTGCTCGCAAGCAATTCATCCCATTTGCGAAGCGTTGCGGGACTTGGATGATGCGCAATCAGCTCAGGAAAAAACGCGTAAAACGCGCCGTGTAATTTGGTTGGGATCAGGGTCTTGAGTTCGCTAAGTCCATTCCAAAGTTCGATGCCGGTGTAATTTGTGACTGACCAATCGTTCCATGAAATATCTGTTTCATGGAACGCGAGCGCGGCGGGATCGTTGGGATGAGCGATAAAGGATAAGCCGTTTGATTCGCGTGCGGCGTTGATCAATATTTGCGGATCGTCCGCGAAGGTAGCTAATTCTTTTTCCGCGCCAAATACCAGCAGATGATTTTTTTGCGGATCGCGGTCTTGATCATGAATTTCTTCGCCAATCAGCATCAGAACTTTTTTGTTGCCATCTTTGATATAACCTTCAAAGCCGCGCACGAACACGTTGTGATCCGTGACGATCACCGCATCTATTCCACATTTCAACGCGGCTTCCGCAATATCTTGATGGCTTCCGCCGCCATCCGAATAACGCGTGTGCATGTGCAAGTTGACGATAATCTCGTGCATGTTTATCTCTGATCTTGTCGCAACCGGTTATGAACGCTAAATTAATTTCTGCTCATCTGGTGTTGGTTGACGAGTTTCCTTTAACGCAGGTATAATTTGCCCGCTAATTTTCAGGAGGCATACACATGATAAGGTTTCTGGATATCGCGCTGATTATAATCGCCGTAGGGCTGATCCTCAGCGTCATTTTACAAAGCAAGGGAGCTGGCTTGGGTGGCCTCACCGGTTCCGATGCAAGCACCGTTTTCACAGCTCGCCGAGGCGTTGAACGCGTTCTGTTCTGGGTCACGATCGTTTTGAGCGTTTTATTCTTTGGGCTGGCGATCACACTCCTCTTTCTCGGACGCGCTTAAGCTGACTCTTGGAAAGGCCGCCCATCCGCGTTTGCTTTGACGCGTCGGCAAGCGGCCTTTCTTTTTGTCCGATCATTGAACCTTTATGAGACGATTACGGTGGCAGATTTTAGTTGTCGCAATCACGCTGATTGTTGTGGCAGTTCTTTTGCTCAGTCAGCAGCCGATTCTCGCGCCGACTTTGTCTCAACCTTCGAGTGGCGGAATTTATAGCGAGGCTTTGATCGGCTCATTAGGCCGCCTCAATCCACTGTTGGATTGGAATAATCCCACTGATCGCGATGTGGACAGTTTGGTTTTTAGCGGCTTGATAAAATTCGATTCGCGCGGCTTACCGCAACCGGACGTGGCCGAATCGTGGGGGGCTACGCCTGACGGCACGGTCTACAACGTCACGCTTCGCTCGGATGCCGTCTGGCAGGACGGCACGCCCGTCACAAGCGACGATGTGATCTTTACAATTGATTTGATCAAGTCCAGTTCCTTTTTTCCACAAAACATCAAGGATTTATGGAATCAAATTACGGTGACAAAGCTGGATGATGAGAATCTTAAATTTACTTTACCGGAACCTTTCGCTCCATTCCTCGACTATTTGACGTTTGGCTTGCTTCCCAAACATATCCTCGCCTCGATCCCTGCCAATCAACTTGCCAGCGCGAATTTTAATATCAGCCCGGTTGGCTCGGGTCCCTATAAATTCGATCACTTCGTTGTGGAAAACGGACGCGTGGCCGGCTTGGTGCTCACACTCAGCGATAATTATTATGGACAGAAGCCGTATATCCAGCAAGTGGTTTTTCGTTATTACCCCGATTCAAAATCCGCGTATGATGCGTTCAAACAAGGTGAAGTGCTCGGTGTCAGTCAATTGACTTCCAACGTATTGCCTGAAGCGTTGGCTGATCCAAACCTGATGGTTTACACCAGCAGTCTGCCGCAAATGTCTATTGTTTTGCTGAACTTGAATAATAATGCAGTTTCTTTTTTACAGGATGCAAATATTCGCCGTGCCTTGATGCTTGGCTTGAATCGTGATTACATTATTTCCGCTTTCTTAAAGGGCGAAGGCATTGTCGCGGATGGACCCATCCTGCCCGGTTCATGGGCGCACTATGACGGCATCGAGCATATTGGATACGATCCGGATGCGGCCGTCACTTTGCTTAAATCTGAAGGTTATGTGATTCCGTCCAGCGGCGGAACGGTCCGTTCTAAAGATACTCAGTCTTTGAGCTTTACTCTTTTATATCCGCAGGATACTTTACATGCTCAGATTGCCAAAGCGATTCAACAGGATTGGGCGCAGATTGGAGTGCAAGCCAATATCCAAGGGATGCCGTACGATCAGTTGATTTCCAATTCTCTTGCACCGCGCACGTACCAAGCTGCGCTCGTTGATCTGAATCTTGCGCGTACGCCTGACCCTGATCCATATCCGTTCTGGCATCAATCGCAAGCTACGGGCGGACAAAATTACTCGCAGTGGGCCAATCAAGCCGCAAGTGAATATTTGGAACAGGCGCGCACTGAAACTGACTTCACAGTTCGGGCGCGGCTCTATCGTAATTTTCAAGTGGTCTTTACACAGGATTTGCCATCTTTGCCATTGTATTATCCGGTCTATAATTATGGTGTGAGTTCTCAGGTGCACGGTGTTGAGGTTCCAATGCCGCTGTTTGATACCAGCAACCGGTTAAGCTTTATTGCTGATTGGTATCTGGTTACGCGTCGCACCATTGAACAAACACCAGCGCCAACTGCTCCGTAAAATTAAAATGTAAAACGCAAAAGGAGATGATATGCTCGAACAAGCTTTGCAATACGCAAGTCAGAACCGCGAACGATTCTTGAAGGAATTAAAAGATTTTCTGGCGATCCCATCGATTTCAACGGATCCCGATCATAAAGCAGATATGCAAAAAGCTGCGGATTGGGCGGCCGCGCAACTGCGTTCCATCGGTATGAACAATGTGCAGATCATGCCAACCGGCGGACATCCGGTGGTTTACGGTGAATGGCTCAACGCAGGAAAACACGCTCCGACGGTGATGATCTATGGCCACTACGATGTTCAGCCGCCGGATCCGCTTGAGTTATGGACAACGCCTCCTTTCGAAGCGACGGTGCGCGGCGAAAATATTTATGCGCGCGGCTCCGCCGATATGAAAGGGCAGGTGATCATTTCGTTGAAAGCGGTTGAGTCCGTGATGAAGTCGGGTGATATGCCGATCAATCTTAAGTGGTTGATCGAAGGCGAAGAAGAGATCGGCTCCGAGCATCTGGATGGTTTCATTAAGGATCACAAGGAGTTGCTGGCGTGTGATTTTTGCTTGAATATGGACGCAGGTATCCTTGGTGAAGATAAACCTTCCATCACAACCGGACTGCGCGGCTTGGCGTATTTTGAATTGCGCATTCATGGCCCAAGCAAGGATTTACATTCCGGTATCTATGGCGGCACAGTTCATAATCCCGCCCAAGCATTGGCAGAATTGATCACGGGCATGCATGATAAAAACGGCAAGGTCACGTTGCCCGGCTTTTATGATAAAGTCCGCAAGTTAAGCAAAAAGGAACATCAGGATTTTGCGCGATTGCCGATTAGCGCCAAGGAGCTAAAACAACAATCCGGCGTGCCTGCATTGTGGGGTGAACCGAATTTCACGCCTGCGGAACGACTCGGTGCGCGTCCCACACTTGAAGTCAATGGTTTGCTTTCGGGCTTCACTGGTGTCGGTTCAAAAACGGTTTTACCAGCCTGGGCGATGGCAAAAATTTCATGCCGCCTCGTTCCCGATCAAACACCGGAAGAAACCACCAAGCAGATGAAGAAATATTTAAAAGAGAACGCGCCCAAGGATATTAAATGGGAACTCACTTATCTGCACGGTGCGGGCGCCGCGTTAACTAGCACGGATAATATTGGTATCAAGGCTATGTCGAAGGCGATGGAAACGATTTGGGGCAAGAAGCCATACTTCCCGCGCGAAGGCGGTTCGATCGGTGTAGTTGTGCAGCTTCAAAAGCATCTCGGTGTGGAGTCAGTTCTTTCGGGCTTCGGTCTGCCTGATTGCGATGCACATTCGCCGAACGAGAAACTTCATTTGCCAACATGGAATCGCGGTATCGATACTTTGATCCATTTTATGTATAACTTGAAAGCCTAATGGAAGATCGAATTATTACCTACGGCGGTCAGGCCGTCATCGAAGGCGTGATGATGCGCGGACAAAAAGCGTTTGCCATTGCCATGCGCGCGCCGGATGGCAAGATCGTTGTCCATAAAGAAAAGCTGGATGCGATTTATCAATCGCGCATCACCAAGATTCCTTTTGTGCGTGGCGTGATTTTATTATGGGACGCAATGGGACTCGGGATGCGTGCGCTGACGATTGCCGCGAATACCCAAACCGGTGAAGATGAAAAACTAGAAGGTCCGGCTCTTTACTTGACCATGGGCTTTGCCCTCGTATTTGGAATCGGTCTCTTCTTTTTGCTTCCGGCGGGACTCGGTGGCTTGGCTGAAAAATATCTCGGGTTGAACGTTTGGTGGAGTAATGTGCTTGAAGGAATCATCCGGCTGGCATTGCTGATTGGTTATCTGTGGGCAATCGGCTTTATGCCGGATGTGAAGCGTCTGTTTATGTATCATGGTGCAGAACATAAAACCATCAATGCCTTTGAAGCCGGCGCAGAATTGACACCTGAATCTGTTGCGAAATTTTCGCGGGAACATCCGCGTTGCGGCACGGCTTTTCTTTTGACTCTCGTGCTGCTGTCGATTGTTGTCTTTGCACTGCTGGGTCCATTGCCAATCTTCTGGCGTTTGGTGACCAGAATATTATTCATTCCCATTTTGGCAGGTATTGCACTCGAATATATTCGCTGGACGGCGAATCATTTGAATAATCCAATCGTCCGCTGGCTGATCAAACCGAATCTAGCTTTACAATCGCTGACCACGCGCGAACCGGATTTGTCCATGCTTGAAGTCGCGATCAATTCATTCCAAACGATGCGACAAGCCGAAAAGGAAATAACGCTCTGAATCTAAAGCCGCCTGAGGGCGGCTTTATTGTTTATTAGTAATCTCTCTTATCATGATTCGTGTTCTATGAACTACTCTCTATATTTTCACATTCCATTTTGTACGCATCGCTGCGCTTACTGCGATTTCAATACATACGCGGGACAAGAAGATTCCATACCGGCTTATGCGGACGCGTTATGCAAAGAAATTGAATCGATTGGGCAGAGATTTTCTGACGGCAATAAAGTCCATACAATTTTCTTTGGCGGCGGAACACCGTCTTTGCTTTCTCCTAACCAATTTGAGTTGATCTTTCGTTCCATTCGAAAATATTTTAACTTAACTGAAAACGTTGAAATCACCATAGAGGCCAATCCCGGAACCGTGAGTCTTGAGCAGTTGAGAAAATTGTATACGATCGGAATCAACCGCATCAGTTTTGGAGTTCAATCTGCGAACGCCGAAGAATTGCAGATGCTTGAGCGCGCCCACGATTTCTTTGATGTGATTAATTCTGTGAGCTGGGCGCGCACCGCAGGCTTTGAAAATCTCAATTTGGATTTGATTTATGGTTTGCCAGAGCAAACTCTCCAAACTTGGCAGTTGACTGTTAAAAGAATCCTTGATTTGAATCCGAATCATATCTCGGCTTATGCGTTGACTCTTGAGCATGGTACGCCGTTCGGACGCTGGTCGAAACGCGGTCTGCTTCCCTTGCCTGATCCCGATCTCGCCGCGGACATGTATGAATGGGCAAGCGATGTTTTTGAATCAGCGGGTTATCTGCAATATGAAATCTCCAATTGGGCAAAGCCAAACCGCGAGTGTGTTCATAATCTGCAGTATTGGCGCGGACATCCTTATCTCGGCTTCGGCGCGGGCGCGCATGGATATGCCAATAGCTTTCGTTATTCAAATGTGTTGAGAATCAAAACATACATTGATCGTCTTTCAACTCTCGATGCACGACTTCCAAACCCTGAATTTCTTCTTTCGCCAGCCATGGTGAATCAGCATCGCCAAACAGCACGCGACGATATGTCCGAGTATATGATGACCGGATTGAGATTAACGCGCGAGGGAATCGCCGCACCTGCTTTTCGTCAAAGGTTTGGATGCGAATTGAAAGATGTCTATCAAAAAGAGATTGATGAATTAATTCATCTCGGCTTGCTTGAATGGAACAAAGAATCTTTAAGGCTCACTACACGCGGACGCTTGCTTGGCAATCAAGTATTTATGCGATTCTTGGAAGATTAATTTTAGATGGATTATACAGATAGCACATTCAAAATGCGCTGATAGATTCCTTGCAAGTCGGTTAAGCCGGACGCGAACGCGGCGCGAGCCTCCGATGAACCAATCAATAATCCCGGAACTTTTGCATTTGTATGCCGCCGCGTGGATAAATCTTCCATGTTGCCGTGATCGGATGTAATCAGAATCAATCCGTTCTTGTCGTCCCAATTCTCGAGCAAGGCGCTTAATACTTCATCAAATATTTTAAATTGCTCGATTGCCCAATTCATATCCTGCTTATGACCGGCGTAATCGCTTGCCCAATATTCGAAGAACGAGAAGTCGTATTGATTGGCGAGTTTAGCTAATTTATTGCCAGCTTCATGCGGTTTGTAAACCGGAGCATCGGGGAAACCTAACATGCCGCGCCAGCCCTCGCCGATAAAGTCAGCAGATAAAGCGTGGCCCGTATAATAATCATCTTTATCGAACAGACTCAATCCGGCCGATGTGACGGCCAGCGGAATCGCCGAGTAAAGCCGTTTGCCCGAATCCACACCGTCAAAGTAGCGCGGTGGATAAGCATTGAGTAAAGCCGCAGTTTTTCCTGATTTAATAACTTGCGAAAATAGATTTCCATTCAGAAGATATTTTGCGACCGCCGGATTTGGCTTTGGTCCATAATGCTCGCCGATTTCTTGAGGGATGTTGATTCCTGTCAACAAAACCGCTTGCCCTGTTGCGGATTGAGGCAATCCATTTACGCCGAGCGCAGCATCGAGCGCAAGGAGTGTAGCGCGTTCTCCAACATACGGCGCAGACTTTGCCAATAATTTTTTTCCGCCGAGCAAACTTTGCAGGAACGGCATTTCGAGGCGCGCAAATGGATTGATGTTTGGATCGTCAACGCCAAGTCCAACACCATCCAGAAAAATAAATAGCACGCGCATAGATACCAATAATCCTTTTATAAATTTGCTTTACATTTTTTGAAACAAGAACCAAGCTGATTTTCGTTCATGTCGATCCACGCCATCTTGTCGTGAGATTTGACGAAAGCCTTGAGCTTGGATCAGCTCAATATCCGACGCAGCCAGCCCATGTCTGGTGTGAGGCGATTTGAAGATTCCATACATCAGCCAATATCCATCCGGAGCAAGTACGCGCTTCAATTGATTTAAGTAATCTATTCTTTTTTCAATGCCGTGGAAGCATCCCATATCAAGGGCAAGATTGAAAGGACCATCAATCCCATTGAGTTTTGTTACGTCTCCAACTTGTAAGTCGGCTTGGACGTTTGCGTTTTTCATTTTACGTTTTGCAATTTGAACTGCGCGTGGCACAAAATCAATTCCAGTAACTTGCCATCCTTTTTGAGCGAGCGTAAGGACATTAGTGCCTGTGCCGCAGCCTAAGTCAATGGCGCGGCCCACCGGATGTTTGGAAATGAAATCAAAAAGTTCGGGAGGAGAAATGCCGGTATCCCATGGAGGGCGGCTAAAATACCAAAAGTTAAAATTGATTCGACGAAGCAAATTCATGGGAATAATTGGAGTTCGGATAAAGTCATCTTAATCTTGTGACAACCCACACTTTGACAATTCAACCTTATTCTTTTACAATCACGCCGCTGGCATCATTCCATTTTCGGGAAAGGCTGTCATGAAAGAGTATACCACTGAGTTTATCCGCAATATCGCGCTGGTTTCGCATGGCAGCGCGGGTAAGACTATGTTGGCAGAATCGTTTCTGCATTTGACGGGGGCAACCACTCGTCTCGGAAAGATCGAAGACGGGACAACGATCTCGGATTACGATGAAGAAGAGATCCGCAGAAAAATTTCCATTTACACAACTGTTCTTCCAGTTGAATATCGCGACCATAAGATCAACGTGCTGGACGCGCCGGGCTTCACCGATTTTGTCGGCGAAGTGATTTCCGCGCTCAGCGTTGCAGATGGCGCGGTGGTTGTGGTTGATTCTGTGTCGGGTGTGGAAGTTGGCACCGAAGTGGCATGGCGTTACGTTGACGAATTCAAACTGCCGCGCTTTGTAGTGATCAACAAACTCGACCGCGACAACGCCGACTTTGCAAAGGCTTACGCGTCCGTTGAAGAATATGCTCATGCACGCGGCGAGCGCTTGGTCAAAGTGCAATTGCCCATCGGCGAGAAGCACGACTTCAAAGGCGTGATTGATTTGATCTCCATGAAAGCTTTCATGGCCGACGGCAAAACCGTGACAGATATTCCAGCCGACATGCTGACGGCCGCGAAAGAAGCGCATGGAATTTTGGTCGAAGCCGCCGCGGAAGGCGAAGATACACTGCTTGAAAAATATCTCGAGGCCGGTTCTCTCTCGGACACGGAGCTGATCGTCGGTTTAAAAGATGTGGTTCGCTCTGGGGCTTTTATCCCGGTCTATTGCGCGGCAGGCGGACGCGAGATCGGAATCCTACCTTTGCTCAATGGCTTTGTCGATCTGATGCCGCCGCCGGCGCTCGCACCTGCTCGTGTTGCAACTGGCAAAGCCGGCGAAGAAACATTGACTGCATCCGATAGTGGAACTCTGGCCGCGTATGTTTGGAAAACGACCGCCGATCCTTTTGTCGGTAAGATGACTTATTTCCGTGTCGTCTCCGGTTCGGTTCAAGCCGATTCACATGTCTGGAATCAAAATAAGAACGCGGAAGAGCGGATGTCCGGCTTGCATATTCAGCGCGGCAAAGAATCGATCCCGGCTAAAGTTATCCATGCCGGTGATATTGCATCCGTCGCCAAGTTGACCGTCACATATACGAGCGATACGTTGTGCGATAAGAATCATCTGCTGACGATTGCGCCGCCGAAGTTTCCGGCCGCGTTATATCGCGTCGCGATTTCTCCGAAGACTCAAGCGGACGCCGCGAAAATTTCTCCAACGCTGACTCGCTTATGTGAAGAAGATATGACGCTCTCTTGGTACAACGAACATGCCACTGGCGAGACCGTTTTGCAGGGCATGGGCGACCAGCATATTGATGTTGCGATGCATCGTGCGCAGACAAAATTCCAGGTCGGGCTTTTGCCGCACGAACCGAAGGTTCCTTATCGTGAAGGCATCACTAAAAAAGCGTCTGCTCAATATCGTCACAAAAAACAATCTGGCGGATCGGGACAATTTGGCGAAGTGCATTTGCGCATCGAGCCATTGCCCACTGCTGATTTTGAATTTGCCGATGAATTGGTTGGTATGAATCTATCGAAATCATATCTGCCTCCGATTGAAAAAGGCATCATCGCCACGATGGCACATGGCGCTTTTGCAGGCTACCCGATGAGCAACGTCAAAGTGATTGTGTATGATGGCAAAGAGCATCCAGTTGACTCGAAGCCGGTTGCGTTTGAAATTGCCGGGCGTGAAGCGTTCAAGCTGGCAGTTCAAGATGCGGGTCCGGTTTTGTTCGAGCCAATTATGACTGTGCACATCAGCGTGCCAGACGCGCACATGGGCGATGTGATGGGCGACCTCAATACCCGTCGCGGACGCGTGCAAGGCACGGAGTCGGAGCACGGCAACACGGTCGTTGTGGCGCATGTCCCGTTGGCGGAAATGTTGCGTTACACATCTCAGCTTCGTTCCATCACGGGCGGACGCGGTTACTTCACGATGGAACTCGATCATTACGATGTTGTCCCGTCTCACATTGCGAGCACGATTGTTGAGGCTCATAAGAAAGAGATGGAAGCCAAGAAGGAAGAGCAATAGAATACAAAGCACAAAACGCAAAAGCCGGGACGCGAAGTCTCGGCTTTTTTATTACTTCACCACGGAGATCACGGAGTGCACGGAGAAAATAAGAAAGCTCTGTGTTCTCTGCGTCTCTGCCTGCACTTGGTGCAGGTAAAAGTGTGGTGAATTTCCTAGAAGCGGTAAAATAAGCATATGCCAATTCTTAAAGTTGGACCCTTGATGCGCTATTACATTGAGAATCAACCCGAAGCTATTGTTTCCGGCGGAACGGTTATAGATGCCTTGAATAATGCCGTAGAAAAATATCCTGCCTTGAAAACCCACATCTTTGACTCAAATAGCAAACTGCGACGCCACATCCATGTCTTTGTCAATGATGAAAATATTAAGGAGCTCAAAGGCTTGAAAACCAAACTGAAAGAAGAAGATCGAATCACGTTGCTGGCTTCAATTTCCGGCGGATAACATCACGACACATGGTATCGGAGAAAAATATGACAACAGATAGAAAATATATACCGATAAAAGAAAAAAGGGAATGGTATTTTGTTGAGTATAACCCGCCTGTAAGTGATTTTAAGTTTGCTAACCTTTCTTTAGTAATCACAATTGAGAATGCTCGTGATATAGATATTGCTACTGCTATGGAGACAGAGTTAAAAGAATGGCTTAATAGATATCCAATCCCGTTATTTGTTTCGGCTTTCGACAATAAAGACGATCTCGTTATCTTAAGCAAAATAAAAGGGTGCGACCATCTAATGGGGTTCTTTGATCTAAATGGAAAAGTTTGTATGTATTGGAGACTTCTAAAAGATAATGAAATTCCGGATATTGCTCTAAATAAGAATTATGTGGATAGTTTGTATTCCAATTTGGATTATAAAACTACTGCTGAACTTAAAGTTGAAGGAATAAAGAGAAGAAAAGAAATACAAAGAGGTTCATTAATATTTTTCGTTTGGATTGCAATAATTCCATTATTAATCGAAGTTCTTAAGTATTATAGTAATTGGCTGTCTGTAGTTGCATTAATGTATAGTTGTTATAAAGCTATACAAACCGGTCTCGAGTTTTATGGAAAATGGCCTAAATCTAAAAGAAGGAAGAACAAAGAACGCGAAGAAAGTTTGAAGAATCATTATTACTTTCATTGTCAAATGAATCCGGAAGGTTTTAGACGATTAATGTTAGAGAACTTTGATAAAATGGCAAAGGAAAGAATAGCACAAGAAGCCAAGACTCTATAACCTAAATGACCTAAAATAGAAATTTATATTGGGCTGTTAACAGATTTTTTGTCTTGACAAATCAAGTAAGAACTGTAAAATAGCCGTCATCTTATAGGTAACCTTATGTTTACTTTTTACCTTTGCTCCTGTATGAGGCGGGGTTCGTAACACCGCCTCTTCAAAAAGTCAGCCAACGAATTGAAGGACGGTGTGCGACTCCCGCATTCGATGAATCGAATCGACGGCGCTTGCATGGCGTCCTTTTTGTTTTCGTTGGCTGTTTTTATTTTGGAGCTGGATGACACTTACGCAAATTCGGAAAACTCAAATTAGATCATTCGATGATGGACTTGAGTCGCATGTTGGGAACACGCCGCTACTTCCGCTTCGCCGCGTGACCGTTGGTTTGCCGCGACAAATCCAAATCTTTGCCAAAGCTGAATGGTTCAACCCGGGCGGCTCGGTCAAAGATCGTCCCGCTTTGAATATTATCCGTACTGCAATTGCAAACGGCGATCTGACTTTTGGCAAACGTCTGCTCGATTCAACCTCCGGCAACATGGGCATATCTTATGCAACCTTCGGCGCGGCGCTAGGATTTTCCGTTACGTTATGTGTGCCTGCCAATGCCAGCCCCGAGCGGATCACGATTCTGCGTGCGCTCGGTGCGGAAGTGATTCTCACTGATCCATCCGAAGGCTCGGACGGTGCGATTCTTGTCGCGCGTAAAATGGCGGCTGAAAAACCTGATCTGTATTGGTATGCAAATCAATATAACAATGATGCCAATTGGCAAGCGCATTATCTGACGACCGGTCCCGAAATCTTTGCTCAAACAAATGGACAGGTCACGCACTTCGTTGTTGGTCTTGGCACATCTGGTACGTTGATGGGCACGGGTCGTTATCTGCGCGAACACTGGTTGAGTAGTGAGCGAAGCGAGCACGACGAAACCGCGCCGAATGTAAAGATCATTGCTTTTCAACCCGACGCCTCGTTTCATGGACTTGAAGGACTCAAGCATATGCCATCCGCGATCAAGCCTGGGATTTATGATTCGACCTTTGCGGATGAAACACTTGAAGTTCAAACCGAAGCGTCGCATGAAATGGTTCGACGTTTGGCGCGCGAGGAAGGTCTGTTCGTTGGAATCTCATCCGGTGCGGCGATGGTTGCGGCGATGCAAGTTGCGTCAAAGATAAGAGAAGGCGTGATCGTTACGCTCTTTCCCGATGCCGGCTATAAATATTTGAGCGATAAAGCCTTGTGGGAAGGTGGATGATGTTGCATCTTTCAAAAGTTATTCTGACTCAAATCCATGCGCACGGTCAGCAGGCTTATCCGGAAGAAGGCGCGGGCTTTTTGCTTGGCGATGACGGAGCGGAGCGCGTGGTAAAGAAGATCCTTCCGCTTTCAAATTCACGAGAAGACACGGCGCGTCACAATCGTTATTTGATCACGCCCGAGGATTATCTGAAAGCTGAATTGGAGGCAGGCCGCCTCCGGCTGAATCTGATCGGTGTATTCCATTCACATCCTGATCATCCCAACCGCCCATCAGAATTTGATCGTGATTGGGCGCAACCTTTTTTCTCGTACATCATCACGAGCGTGGACTTGGGCAAAGCCATTGAGTCGCGTTCGTGGCGATTGCTCGAAGATCGTTCGCAGTTCGTTGAAGAAAAAATACAAACTATATAAAACCAAAGGAGTTTCAAATGTCTCTCTACTTTGTTCGTCACCAGCATTCCGCTGAAACCTGCCCGGCTAAGAATCCCGAAATGGGGCAGATGTTGTTGCAACACTTGACCAAGCAAAATGCGCGCAAGTTCGGTGTGGATTTGCTTGGCGATGCGGTGCTCGATGGTCAACATACTTTAGTGCTGATCGCCGAGTCCGAGGATAAAGAATATATTCAGAATTTCATGCAGCCGTTCGCCATGGCTGGCTCGGTCGAAATTGTGAATGCTTCGACGTGCGAAGCAGTCGTCGAGCGCCAGGGCTGTGATCCGGTTCCGGCAAACTAGTTAATTCACGAAGGTTGAAGGTTAACTTGACTTTCAACCTCCAAGTTATTATTCTTATTTTGAGGTTAATTAATCATGGCAACTTTGAAAATTCCGACTCCATTGCGGAGTTATACGAATGGGCAAGCTGAGGTCGCGGTAAGCGGCGATAACGTGGCTCAAGCAATGGAGCATTTGATTCAAATATTTCCGACGTTGAAGCCGCATCTTTATAACGGCGACGGAAATCTGCGTCCGTTTGTGAATCTGTTTGTCGGCGAAAACAATATCAAAGATTTGCAGGGACTTGAGACTCCGCTTGATGCAAACGCGCGCGTGATTCTGATTCCCTCGATTGCAGGTGGATAATGCAACCCATCCTTCCCGGTTTAACACGTGATGAAATTCTGCGCTACTCGCGCCATCTTTTGATTCCCGAAGTTGGACTCGAAGGTCAGCGCAAACTCAAAGGTTCATCGGCGCTGATCATTGGCACGGGCGGGCTTGGGTCGCCGGTTGCGCTTTATTTAGCGGCGGCCGGTATCGGTCGGATTGGACTCGTGGATTACGATGTGGTCGATTCGTCGAATCTGCAACGTCAGGTGATTCACGGCACAGCCACGATCGGAAAGTTAAAAGTCGAATCGGCGCGTGATCGCATGTTGGATTTGAATCCGGATATCGAAGTTGAGATTTACAATGAACCCTATACATCCGAGAACGCATTGCGGATCGCGAAGGATTACGATATTTTGCTGGACGGCACGGATAATTTTCCGACGCGCTATTTGACCAATGATGTGGCGGTGTTTCTCGGCAAGCCGAATGTGTACGCGTCCATCTATCGCTTCGATGGACAGGTCAGCGTTTTTTATGCGAAGGAAGGACCGTGCTATCGCTGTCTCTTCCCCGAACCGCCGCCGCCCGGACTTGTCCCTTCGTGCGCGGAAGGCGGCGTGCTGGGCGTATTGCCCGGAACGATTGGAACGATCCAAGCCACCGAAGCGTTGAAAGTTTTACTTGGCATCGGCGAGCCATTGATAGGAAAGTTGTTGCTTTATAACGCGCTCGATATGTCGTTCGATTTTGTTAAGCTGAAGAAAAATCCGAATTGCCGTGTGTGCGGACCGAACTCCGACATCAAAGAGTTGATTGATTACGAAGAATTTTGCGGCGTTCCGAGTCATGACCACGACGAAGGCTCGGCTGGCGCAGGTTGGGACATCTCTGCGCCTGAACTTGCCTCGCGGCTCAAACAGAATCATTTGAAGTTGTTGGATGTGCGTGAGCCGCACGAGTTGGAAATTTCTGCTATTCCGAATGCGGTCAATATTCCACTTGGAACATTAGCTGCGCGTTTATCAGAACTTGATTCTGCGGAAGATATGGTGGTGTTCTGCAAAGCCGGTACGCGTTCAACGCGTGCGCTGGAGTTATTGGTCAGCGCCGGATTTAAGAAAGTAAAGAATCTCAAAGGCGGAATCAACGCTTGGGCAAAGGAAGTGGATACGAGTTTGCCGATTTATTAATTTATATTGTCACTCTGAGCGTAGCGAAGAGTCTTCGCCGCTGTGTGGCGGGATTCTTCGTCGCTTTGCTCCTCAGAATGACATTGTGTTAAGGCGGGAGTATAATTTCAATCGAATTGGATAGCCTCCGGCATGGGATATATATTCATCAGCTACAGCCATAAAGACAGAGATTATGTTCATAAACTTCAAGATGCGCTCCAAACCGAAGGCTTTGAAGTTTGGATTGATGACCGCATTGATTACGGCGATGAATGGCTGATGGTGATTCAAGATCAGCTGGATGCCTGTGATGCTTTTGTCGTTGTAGCATCCGAGAACTCATATAAGTCCAAGTGGGTTCAAAAAGAAGTTACGCGTGCGCAAAGAATCAATAAACCCTTCTTCCCGCTTTTGTTGAGCGGAAATCCTTGGCTCTCTATTGAGTCGACTCAATATGTGGATGTCAAAGATAAGTCACTGCCTCCAGAAAGGTTCTACAAACGGTTGGCAAAGGTTACATATCGTAATCAGCTTTTAAATAAAGTTGAGCCAGTGATTGAATCAAAGCCAGTCGTGTCTGATGATAATGAGCTTGATTTATTTCGTTTTATGGAAATCCCTATTCAAAAGTATTCGCAAGTTATATATCCATTTTGGATTGGAAAATACCCGATTACCAATGCCCAATACGAACGCTTTTTGAATGCGACTGATTTTGCGAATCCAGTTTATTGGTTAGAATTTCCCAAATTCGACGAGAATTGCCAACCGATGGGCGATTGGGGCAAACAAGGTTTGGATTGGTTGCAAGCAGAATTGAAGAAGGCAAAATCAAAAGTTTTATTGCCGCTTTATTGGAACGATAAAGTTTTTGGAAGATCGAATCCAGACCATCCCGTTGTTGGCATCTCATGGTATGAAGCCAGTGCCTATTGTAAATGGCTATTTCAGAATTGGAATGTTCTTTCTGAAAGTAATGTCAATCCGCTCTTGAAACCGCAAGCGATACGTTTACCTTTGGAGATTGAATGGGTTATCGCTGCTGGTGGCGAAAACCCGAATGGTCGCTACCCATGGGACAAAGCAGGAAAAGTAACTACATCATTGAAAGAAATTTTACGTCGCGCAAATGTTTATGATCGTGAAAGCGGAATTGTACAAACAACACCCGTCAATTCTTATCCTCTTGGGAAAAGCCATCATGGTGTGATGGATATGGCAGGCAATGTTTTGGAGTGGCAGGTAAATTATTGGGATGAACACCGTCATGCTTTGGTTTTGCGCGGCGGCTCGTGGAGCCACAGAACTGGTGACGCGCGTGTTGCGAGCCGCCTTGACTTCAATATCTATCCGAACTACGGGAACTTCTTTATTGGTTTTCGGGTGTGTGCTATTACCAACGGATGATTCTGTTTTGTGTTTTGAATATTATTCCAAACCTCGGGAGCTTTTGTAGTCCCGGAGGTTTTTCTTTCGTGCGGTAAAATTGCCTTCATCACCAAAGGAGAGAGAATGTCGGGCTTGCCTGTTTCGGATGAAAAACATGTCTACGATAATATCTTGGGTGCAATTGGTCAGACGCCGCTGGTGCGCTTGGGACGCGTGGCGGCGAGCGTTCAGGTTCCGATCTATGCCAAGTTGGAGAATCTGAATCC
>JBAUMB010000038.1:0-36693 GCA_049578465.1 Anaerolineales bacterium | reverse complement strand
TATGAGTGGAGTTAGCCATATACTTCCAAACAATAACTTATAATGATTTACAAGATAGTATTTTTTCATTTCCTGCTCCACAACCACAAGATGAAATCTTGTCAAAGGTCGGCGCGCTGAACTTGTTTATTTTACCTTTACATTACGGCAACAAAATCGCCTCTCTAAAAATGAGAGGCGACATAAAAACATGGTCAGCTCTCATCTCCCAGACGTGTTGTCTGCCGAAATTGGCACCTGCTCGTTTGAGCGGTTGCCGAGGCGTCAGCGGGTCGGTCCCTCAGCCTCTCTGGATGAGTATATTTTGTTGCGAGCGAATTTTGCGAAGTTTATCATGCCGAGAGGCGAATGTCAAATTGAAGAGCCGCATCAATTAAAGGTTATGAATAAAAAATGAATTTTGAATACATTGTTTAATCTGATATTTAGGATATCAGTCTATCGTTAAATATTGGGATTCTCGAATCACTATGACCGCACTATGGAAACGATTGAAGTTATTCGTCAAGCCAGATTATATAGGATGGCTATTTATTATTTTGGGAGTCGTTCTGCGTCTCAGGCAATATCTAGCAGACCGTTCCCTTTGGCATGATGAAGCCAATCTGGCGATCAATCTAATCGAACGCACGTTTAGCGGTCTCACTCAGCCATTGGATTACGAGCAAGGCGCACCCATTGGATTTTTGTTTATAGAGAAATTGATTCTTGTCGTTCTGGGAAACAAAGATTATATCCTGCGGTTGTTCCCGCTTATATCAGGCTTGCTTGCTTTGTATTTGATCTATCTGGTTGCCCGCCGTTATTTTGGAATGACGGGATTATTCGCGGTTCTCGTATTTGCCATTTCGTGGCCGCTGATTTATTATTCTTCCGAACTCAAACAATATTCCAGCGACGCGCTTTTTTCTTTGTTGCTGATTTATTTGGCGTTTCGTTGCTTTGACGAGCACGAGCATTTCATCGACTTTTTCCTGCTCGGCATCACGGGCTTGATCGCGATCTGGACTTCGCATCCTTCGGCATTTATTCTGGCGGGGATTGGGTTAACGCTGGTCGTTGATAAACTAATTAAAAAATCTTATGCGCCTCTTACTTGGACTTTGGGCTTGGGCATCTTGTGGATAGCTGCGCTGGCGGCTGTTTACTTTGTTTCATTGCGTTATCTGGCCGCAAATAGTTTCCTCCAGGATTATTGGCATTACACCTTTATGCCATTACCGCCATGGAGTAATCTCGATTGGTTTGGTAAAACGTATCTATTGTTGATGGATGCCATTTTCGGTTTTGATTTCCATTACCTAACTATGATTTGTTCTGTTTTGGCATTACTAGGAGTGATGAGTCTGTTCTACCGGAATCGCAACATCGCGATGATGATCATATTACCCTTTGGTTTTGCTTTGCTCGCGGCCGCTTTGCAAAAATATCCTCTGGACGATCGGTTTATGCTCTTCCTCGTTCCACTATTTATATTGTTGATGGCTGAAGGTCTCGGTCAGATCTACTTAAGTTCTCGCAAATTGAATGGCACCTTGGCAATGACGATTTTCGGATTGATCGCGATATTAATGCTTTGGACGCCGACCCACAACGCGATTCAAAATTTCTTAAGCCCTCCTCTAGGTCAGGATATTAAACCCGTCCTGCAATACGTTGCAGAGCATAGAGCTCCAAACGACATTATTTATGTTTATCATGGCGCCCAGCCAGCCTTTGCATACTATGCCGCCCCTTATCACCTCGATACCGGAAATTTCATTACGGGCAATGATTTCTACGGGAGGCCTACACTCCAAGAATTTTATACTGCAGTTAATCATTTGAAGGGAAATGACAAAATCTGGTTTATCTTTTCGAATGTAGATTGCAGCGATTGTCAAGGTGATGCGGAAGGATATATGATTCAATATCTCAATCAACTTGGCAGACAGCAGGATAGTTTTCACGCGCAAGGTGCGGATGTATATCTTTATGATCTGAAACCGTAATTTGTTAACATCCATAATCAATCCGCGGCTTCTGATATACGTTCTATTGCCGTTCAAATCTTTATTTGAATATAGTTATTGTGTCAAGGCGGAATTGTCAAATTGAAAAGGGAGTGATTTCTTTCGACATGTTATAATCTGCCTGCCCATTTTACGGTGATTTACAACTCAAATGATGAAGATGCAATTCAATAATTCGCGCTACACCCAGATTCTCCACGGTATTCTAATCGTGTTGTTAACCGGTGTGTTGGCGTTAGCTGTACTGACTCAGGCAAATCCCGGCCTTACCTTGCCGGACCGAGATTACGGAGACCGCGCTTATACTGGTCAGCAAATTTTGTTGGGAAAGTTACCCTACAAAGACATATCGTTGGGTAAACCTCCTGCAATTTATTATTTGAATGCCCTTGGGCTTTGGGCCGCACATGGCCTGCGGTGGGGGATTTGGGCGATAGAATTTATTTGTTTGGCGGCGTCAATCTTATTGTCTTATATCTTAATAAAAAAACTATGGGGAGTTTTTCCGGCACTTTGCGGAATTTTGATCTGGACCTACGGCCTTAACATTACGATGGGTGGTGGAAATAATACCGAAGAATTTCCGCTTCCGCTGCACTTTCTTTCATTGATCCTATTTCTAAATCTTATTAAATCTCCCAGAAACTATTTGAATAATCTACTCGTGGGTCTGGCTTTTGGAATCAGCTTTTTGTTTAGGGAAAACAATGCTGCCATCGAAACCGCGATTGTTTTGGTTTTGCTGATCATTCAACTTGGAAGAAAAGATTTTCGGACGATCTTCACGCAATTGATTTGGATGGCGGCCGGAGTGCTGATTCCCGTTCTGATCACTATTACCTACTTTTGGTCGCAGGGAATCGTAAAACAGATGTATGGCGGATCAGTTACTGCGCCTTTGACTTACAGCGAAACAAAATTTTCCGGTTTACCAGCCGGCTTGGGCGGCTTCCAGGTCTTAGGGATTGTTGGATGGATCAGCCTGATAGGTTTCAGCATCGCGTTGATCTTATGGATCCGGCATCGGCGTGACGAATCCTCGGCTCTCCTCCTTTTGCTTGTGATAGGCTTTCCTCTCACAGTCGTGACCAGCGATGTGGCGCAACGGAGTTATCCGCATTATTTTATAAACTGGTTGCCCTTCGTTGCATTATTGAGTGGATTAACTTTTTATGTGATTCAAAATAAATTGACCTCGTATCTTAAAAGCACGGCCGGTGCCGACCTTTTCTATGCGGGTTTTGCGCTGGTCATCGCGGCTTTCTTTTTTATTCAAAGCGGCCAAGCCGCTGAAAATTGGATGTCGTTTGCGAATCTTCTCAACCGTTCCGATGTGGAGCGCAATTCCATTATATCTGCCTATGTCGAAAATTATACCGAGCCTGGCGATCTGGTTTTATTTTGGGGCGGATTCCCGGGCGAAAACTTTATGGCGCATCGAGCGTCACCAAACTCCAGTCAATATCCCCTGATGACCGAGGGAGCCTCAGAAAGAGCCAGTGATCAGTTTCTTCTTGACCTGACGAATGATCGCCCGGCATTGATCGTAGATATGGACTACACCAAGGCTCTTTCACTGGACCCGAAGAAGCGGGCGGCCGAATTTGCGGCTCATGAAGAGTGGCCTTATCTGCCTGCCGACATTGACGAAGTATTTAATTTCATAGATAATAATTATCATCTGGAAGCCACTTTTAAAAACGCAACCGTGTATCGCTTAAATAACGACAGTCCATAAATTCCATATTGCTGATTGAAATTGGCGTAGGGTGAATTTGCCTCTCGTGTTATAATCGCTGACAGTTAAGGAAAAACTTAATCGTATGGATAATATCGAAACCCTGCATACGTTTGACCAAATCAAATTACTCGCTGACCCGCGCCGTATGAAGATCCTGTGCCTTTTGATGGCGTCTCCCGCGACCCTCACTCAGCTAGCGCACACCCTTAAGCAATCTCCAGCTTGGATTCGACATCACATCCTGGCGCTTCAATCCACTGGACTCGTTGAGATGGTTGAAGTCCGCAAAACCGGAAAAGTGACCGAAAAATATTATCAAGCTAAAGCGGGTGCGTTCTTGCTTCAACAACTTGTTGTACCGAAAACGAAAAAGCCCGCCCTGATTTTTTCAGGCAGTAATGATCTCGCACTTGAATCTATCGCGCATCATTTAGGAAAACATTTTCATTTGTTGAACTTCCCGATTGGCTCGTTGGATGGCTTAGTTTATTTACGCCAAGGATTATGTCAGTTTTCAGGCTCGCATATTCTCGATGAAGACGGAGAATATAATGCCTCGACTGTTCGCCATCTTTTCCCGGATCGGGCCGTAGAAATGATCACGCTCGCATATCGCACACAGGGACTAATCGTGCTTCCGGGAAATCCGAAATCAATTAAGAAGATCAAAGATGTTACTCGTAAAGACACGCGCTTTGTGAATCGGAACGCTGGGTCAGGAACGCGCTTGTGGTTTGATGCGGAACTCAAACGTTTGAAGATGGATGTGAAACAAATCCGAGGCTATGATCAAATCGCTAAAACGCATCGCGAGTCCGCGTCGATGATTGAAGCGGGTCAGGCAGATGTTACGTTGGGTTTGCAAGCCGCCGCGCGTCAACATCATTTGGATTTCATTCCGTTATTTGAAGAACGATACGATCTGGTCTTGCCGCGCGAGAACGAAGAATTCATTTCGCCTCTGCTGGATTATTTGCAGACCGCGGCTTTTCGCACTGAACTCAATTCGCTGACGGGCTATAACACTGCCCACAGCGGTGAGCAAATTATTCTATAGGAGAAAAAGATGAAACGTTTTACGATGTTGTTTGGTTTGATGGTTGCCCTTGCGATGCTGTTCTCTGCATGCGCACCAGCCGCCACGCCGACCGCGGCTCCCGCGACTTCCGCACCGGTAGCCACGTCGGTTCCACCAACCGCCGCACCAACTGCCGCACCAACTGCCACTTCTGCGCCGCGTACTCTAACCGTCTTTGCGGCCGCCTCCCTAACCGGCTCTTTCACGGAGATGGGAAAGGATTTCCAAGCTGCTAATCCCGGTGTAACGGTTACCTTTAACTTTGCCGGCTCCCAGGCGCTGGTCACACAGATTGAACAGGGCGCGCCGGCAGATGTGTTCGCCTCTGCTGACCACAAGAATATGGATGCATTGGTTACGGCGAATCTAGTTGCATCAGGCTACAAGGATTTCGCAACCAATTTGTTGGTTGTGATATTGCCTCCGAGCAACCCCGCCAACGTCCAGAGTCTCCAAGACTTGGCCAAGCCCGGTTTGAAACTTGTCCTAGAAGATCCGTCCGTCCCGGCAGGGAATTATGCTCGCCAGATCTTGGCCAATATGAGCAAGGATCCGACCTATGGCACAGATTTTAGTACCAAGGTGTTGGCCAATGTAGTTTCCAACGAGACCGATGTCAAGGTAGTCGTATCCAAAGTGGATTTGGGTGAAGCTGATGCTGGCATCGTTTATGTCACTGATGCGATCGCCACAACGGATTTGAAAACTATCGCCATCCCATCCAATTACAATGTGATCGCCCAATACCCGATCGCTCCAGTAGAGAAGACTCCGAATGCGGATTTAGCATCTGCTTTTGTTGCCTACGTCCTTTCGCCTGATGGGCAGGCGGTGATGAAGAAGTGGGGTTTTACTCCCGCTAATCCTTAACCTCGAATTCCGTGCCTCGTCTTTTTCATCGTCGCAAAGTTCGTGATTTGCCAAGCTGGGTGTTCGTTCTACCCAGCTTGGTGCTTATTGCTCTAATCGGCTTGCCGCTACTGGCGCTAGTTTGGCGCTCCATTGATAAGGATTTCTTTACATTCGTCCTTTCTTCCAGCGCAATTGAAGCGCTCAAACTCAGTCTGCTGACCAGTATTATTAGTGTTATCTTGGCGCTTCTGACTGGCACACCTTTAGCTTACATTCTCGTGCATTCGAAATTTCCTGGCAGAACGTTGATTGACCTGCTGGTCGACTTGCCGGTCATACTACCACCGACGGTTGCTGGAATCGCCCTATTGATGGCTTTTGGAAGAATGGGGATTTTGGGTCCCTCGCTAAACCTGATTGGCATCACTATCCCATTTACAACTGCAGCTGTGATTCTGGCACAGACCTTTGTCTCAGCACCGTTTTTAGTTCGTTCTGCCAGAATCGGTTTCGCAGCGATTGATCCACAACAGCAGGAAGCGGCACGGCTCGAAGGGGCTAATGAATGGCAAGTATTCCGATACGTCATGTTTCCCCTAGCCGGCCGCGCCATCTTCACTGGGATCATTCTAGCTTGGACGCGCGCCTTGGGAGAGTTTGGAGCAACTCTGCTCTTCGCTGGAAATTTGGAAGGCAAGACGCAAACGATGCCGTTAGCGATTTATATTGGCTTCGAAGAAAACATTCACATCGCTTTGGTTTTGTCTGTGATGCTGTTGGCCGTCTCAATGATATTACTGGCTTTGCTCAGAAAACTTGAAGAACCTAGTTAGTATTTTATAGCGCGGCCCTATTTATTTTGTGCGATGATTCTGTTCAGGAGAAAACATGAATATTACCCTGATTTCGATTGGCATCATTCATTCCCCATTCATCGAACCATCGCAAGCACCCATTCAAGCATCACGCTCAAATGCAACTGGAAGCGTGGAAGTTTTTCCTGAATTTGCTGAAGGCTTGCGTGACATCCAAGAATTTTCGCACATATTTTTGTTGTACTTGATCGATTGCCCGCAAGGCTATAACCTCCAAGTCCAACCTTTTTTGGACGATCAAGAACATGGCATCTTTGCTACGCGTTATCCATGTCGACCTAATCCAATTGGACTCTCTATAGTTCATCTACTTCGTATTGAAGGCAACCGACTTGATATCGAAGGCATTGATATGCTTGATAACACTCCATTAATTGATATCAAGCCGTACGTTCCTGAATTTGATAATCGCGAAGATGTAAGAGTCGGTTGGTACAATCGTCGCGCACATCAATAGTTAATTAACGGCTTACCCCGCGATCGCGCGCGGGGTAGCCAAGGACCAACTTAGAGGGAGGAGAGAGAGTCTGTCAAGCAGATTTTTTTGAAATCTGCATTGATCACAAAGGTTGACGGTCAGGATTGGTGCCGCACCAAATACAGGTGGGCTTATCAATTTGGTTGCAGATCATGGCATTCGAGCAACGATGGGCGTTGACTCTCGGCGGTTGATCCGGCAGATGCTCGGCTGGATAAACTACATCCATTTCCAACGCGACCTCTTGCCCAACCAACTCACAATACTTGATCTTATCTACTTGCCAAGTTCGGAATGCCATTTGCATCTCCTGACTATGCCCCTAGTGTACGAGATGTTAAACGTGATTGCCAGTGACACGCGTCATATCTGCCGATGACAAACGACCAAGATTATGATGACAATAGCCGCATTTATTTAATTGAGCGGATGTTTATTTCGTAGTATTAAGCTGATAAATCGTGCCGCCGCGATCTGCAAAATAGATTTCCCCGGAAGGATCTTGTCCGAACGTTGTGATGTTTGCGCCCGTCTCAAACAAGACTTGAGACTGCCAGCCGTTATTCGAATGGATCAGCCCCCAGATTTTTCCACTGCAATCATCGCCATAAAAATAAACGCCCTGCCATTCCTTCATAGCACCACGATAAACATATCCGCCGATGATGGCGCACCCGCCTACAGAGTGATTATATTCTGTCACTGGAAATGTAAAGTTAACATTCGCGGGAGGCTTGCCTGCGTATGGATGCATTCCCTCATAATATTTCCATCCAAAATTTAAACCAGCCGAATGAGATGAGACGACATCCACTTCTTCCCAAGTATCCTGGCCCACATCCCCAATATAGAGATCACCGGTTGCTTTGTCGAATGAAAACCTCCATGGATTACGTAAACCATAAGCCCAGATCTCCGGCTTGCCTCCGCCGTTGACAAATGGGTTGTCAGCGGGAATGGCATACGGGTTACCATGATCTACGTCAATTCGCAGAATCTTGCCGAGCAGGGTGTTCTTGTTCTGTCCGTTATTAAGCGGATCGCCTTCTGCACCGCCATCGCCGAGTCCCATATAAAGATATCCATCGGGACCGAAAGCCATTTCGCCGCCATTATGATTGGGGAAAGGTTGTTGAATGTGGAGCAAATCTTTTTCACTTGCGGGATCAGCCGTATTGCCATTGGCCGTGAATCGCGCAATGACTGTATTCCCACTCGCATCTATATAGTTAACGTAGAAGTATGGGTTCTGTTTAAAGTTCGGATGAAAAGCCAAGCCCAACAATCCCTGTTCGTTGCCAAAGCTATTTACTTTGGAAATGATATCAAGAAATGGAGGATCAAGCATCTGCCCGTTTTCGATAATGCGGATTCGTCCATCCTGCTCGATCACGAACATGCGGCCCGAGCCGTCATCGGGGAATTGAATATCTATCGGCGAAGACATGCCCGAAATCACTGGGGTCCATTTATAGGCGGTTGGATCAGGGAAAGATGTTGCGTTCGATGGAACTATAGTGGGAGGAGTGTTTGTCGCCGTTGCTGAACTGACGGCATTTGTTGGAAGCGGCGCGGTTGTTTCGGTAATGGAAGCCGGTGTCGGCGTTGAAGAAAGGGGCGTGCTCATTGATCCGCAAGCCGCCAGAAGAATCGTCACCAATAAAACGAATCCGACCCGTTTACTTTTCATCTTCACTTCTAATAATTCAATTATACACGCGGAATTTATTATCAGGTTGAACAGGGTAAAATGGATGCGATGCCATACTTGATCGACGGTCATAATTTAATTCCCAAACTTGGCTTGCGGCTGGATTCGATTGACGATGAGATGCAGCTCATCAATGTCTTACAGGAATTCTGCCGCTTGCAGCGCCGCGACGCCGAAGTTTATTTCGACGGCGCGCCGGTCGGACAAGCGCGTTCACAAAAGTTTGGAATCGTCAGCGCGCATTTCGTTCGACTCGGAACGACAGCGGATTCCGCGATCAAAAGCAGACTCGAAAAAATGGGACGCGCCGCCCGCAATTGGATCGTGGTCAGTTCCGATCATGAAGTTCAAAGTTCAGCGCGCACCGTTCATGCGGATGTAGTTTCTTCAGAAAAGTTTGTGGAATTACTTAAGAAATCCTCTTCACGCGAATCAAAGTCAAATACGGAAAATAAATTATCTTCAGCGGAAGTGGAGGAGTGGTTGAGATTATTTGGCAAGAAAGAGTGAAAAATAGGACAATTAAAATCCAGATTCTAATCCCCATTTAATGTCCCCCAGATAATTCGGATGTATATTTACGTTACGACACCTGCCCTCCCTCTTACTGGTATATAAGGTGTCAGCCGCCGATCATCAGTTCGCATGTCCCCCCCATGCTCGCTGACGGCGGCGTCCCCTCAAGATTGTCAGGCGTATCATTGATACGCCTGACAATCGTTTAAGTATATAATATTTCGATGACAACTGCTTATTCATTTGTCCCGTCGCCTTCGCATCTTTATCCCGATCATCCTGAACATCCCAGCCGCTTTGATTTATTGACACCGCGGCTTGATTCGTTTGGCGCGCAAAAATTGGACGCGAAGCCTGCAACGCGCGAAGAAGTTTCGCGTGTACATCATCCGGCTTTGATCAATTCATTGGAAGACATTTGCAAACAAGGCTCGGCGATCATTGATTATGCTCCGACGTTTGTGACCCCAACTTCATTCGCTGACGCGCTTCTCGCTTCAGGCGGGACTTTGAGTTGTACGCGCGCCGTATTAAGCGGATCAGCCCGAAACGCTTTTGCCATCGTCCGCCCGCCGGGACATCACGCCGAGCCGACTCGCTCGATGGGATTCTGTATCTTCAATAATGTTGCCATCGCCGCGCGTGATGCATTGGAACGCGGCATCAAGCGCGTTGCCATCGTGGATTATGATGCCCATCATGGCAATGGGACACAAGCCGCGTTCGTTGATGATGACCGCGTGGCATATTTGTCAACACATCAGTGGGGAATTTATCCCGGCACGGGCTGGTATGAAGAAGCGTCGCATTCTAAAAAGAGAATCGTCAATGTGCCGTTGCCTGCCGGTTCAGGCGATCAAACATATAAAAGAATCGCCGATGAAATCTGTGCGCCATTCATTCAATCCTTCAAGCCCGAATTGATTCTCGTCTCCGCCGGTTTCGACGCGCATTGGAATGATCCTATCACTTCGCTTGGACTTTCCAGTGCGGGCTATTATATGCTCTCGAAGAAACTCGTTGACTTAGCCGAAGAACATTGCGGCGGCAAAATTGTCTTTGTGCTCGAAGGCGGATACAATGCAACCAATCTTGCCAATGGCGCGGACGCGGTCTTCGCTGCCCTGATGAATAAAAACTTCGTTGATCCCGGCGATGCCTCGCCGCGCAAAGAAACAAATGCAACCGAGATGATTGAGAAAGTTTGTAAGTGGAATAACTTCCAGTAAGTAGGTATAAAGCAGGGAATAGAATTTAAGAGAGTTTGGTTTTTAAGAAGGCGATTATAATATAATGAATATAGAAATATATGATGTACTAATATATGATGTACTATCGTAGAAAGATATTGTTAGCGTTGATAGAAGTTTTCGATGGCAATCTAAAAAACACAGATTGCGAGAAACTTCTATTTAATTTCTGCAAAATGACAAGGAAAAATTATTATGATTTTTTCCCTCATCGGTTTGGACCTTTCAGCTTTGTATCTTACTACGACAAAAGAAGATTAACAGATTTAGGTTTGTTTAAGCCCACCTCGAATTTTCAATTAAACAAAAAGCATTCTTATCTTAGAGAAATTGAACCTTCTGATAGAAAAGCCTTAATTGAATTGAAAGCAAGTGGCTTGCGAGGAAAACGTTTAATTCAGAAAACCTATCGAGAAAATCCGCAATTCACTGTCAAGAGTGAAATTCTGGATAAACTTTTTGATAAAAAAGAAATAAGGCAATTTCAGTTTGCGTGGAACACTGATACATCGCCTTTTGTTTTCACAATTGGTTATGAGGGTGAATCTATAGACTCCTTTCTGTACAAGATTATTTCTAACAATATAATGGCTATAGTGGATGTGCGTAACAATCCACAATCAATGAAATATGGATTTTCTAAAAAGAGTTTTAGTGATTATATTGAAAAGGTGGGATTAAAGTATTTTCATATCCCTGAACTTGGTATACCATCTGAAATGCGAAAAGGATTGGGGCAAGCTATTACATACAAAAAACTTTTTGATAAATATGAATCAAATCTGCTACCAAAACAAAATGATGCCAAAGCATATTTATTAAGTTTAATTGCTAAATACCCAAGAATCGCATTGGTTTGTTTTGAAAATGATCATCGTTTTTGTCACAGAAATACTCTTGTCGAACATTTAAAAAAGGAAAAAACTTTATCAAAATCAGTTATCCATCTTTAAACTACAAAGGGGACAATTATGTCTTACTTGCCAAATGAATTACTCAACGCAAAAATATTGATAACTGTAAAAACCTATCCATTGCCTTCTAGCGATCATGGAGAGGTCGTTTGTACAGCTGGGTTGCTCGAAAATGGCAAATGGGTTCGGATGTATCCAATATCGTCGAGTATGTATAACGATAAAGAATATCCAAAGTATAGTTGGGTAACGATAGATTTGGTGAAACATCCATCTGATTTTCGAGCAGAGAGCTATATGCCCAAGAAAGGATTGGATGAGCCAATTGACTATATTGATAGAATTGGTACAGATGTTTATTGGGCGGCGAGGAAAGATTATGTTTACAAAGAAGTTTTCACTTCAATGGATAAGTTGATTTTACTTTCAAAAAGTGAAGATCGTTCTTTAGGAACTTTAAAGCCATTAAAAATTGTTGACTTCGTTTTTGAAGAAACTGAAAGGAATTGGAAGCCGCAACGTTTAGCTAAACTAAAGCAGCTAGGTTTATTTGAATTAGATGAATCGGGACAAGCTCAATATCGAAAACCAATACGGAAAGTTCCATTCAATTTCAAGTACAAATTTTTATCAGAAGGTGATAACAAGCCAAGGGAGTTATCAATACATGACTGGGAGATAGGTGCTCTCTACTGGAAATCGTTGTTGCAAACAGATGGCGATGAAGATGCAGCCAAAGCGCTTGTCCGCCAACGATATTTCGATGAATTTGTGACTCAAAAGGATATTTTGTTATTTTTGGGAACCACCTACGAGTTTCATAGGCGAAGAGTTGAGGACCCATTCATTGTTATAGGCGTATTTTATCCACCAACAACAAAACAACTTTCTTTGTTTACTCCTTCAATATAAATATTATTATGTCCACCTGCTCTTTATCTTTTTGGTGGTTGTGGTTTAATCGATTGAGAGAAATTTCTTTATAGAATCTAGTCATACCGAAAGGATTATTGTTATGAACAATCGTCAACTTGCGGACACGTTTACCCTCATTGCCAATTTATCCGAGATCAAAGGCGAGATCATTTACAAAACGCTTGCCTATCGCAAAGCCGCGGAAAATTTATCTGGGTTGGGACGCGACGTCAACGAATATTGGAAGGAAGACAAGCTCGAAGAGATTCCCGGCGTGGGCAAAGCCATCGCTGAAAAAATTGACGAGCTGCTCCGCACCGGCAAACTTGAATTTTTGGAGAAGCTGAAAAAAGAAGTCCCTGCATCATTGGCGGATTGGCTGCAAGTGCCGGGACTTGGACCAAAAAAGATTGCGCTCATTTGGAAGACTCTGAACATCACGACTCTTGTGGAACTCGAAGCGGCCGCCAAAAAAGGAAAGCTTCGTGACCTGCCGGGCATGGGAGAAAAATCCGAAACCGCGATTCTCACCGGACTTGAATCTTTATCGCGTCGCTCCGGTCGCATTCCACTCGGACGCGCTTATCCGCTCGCGCAAGAAATTATTGCTAAACTCAAAAAGGTGAAGGGAGTCGTCGAAGCGCAACCCGCTGGAAGTCTACGCCGGATGCGGTCAACGATTGGCGATCTCGACATCCTCGTCGCGGCAAAAGATTCAAAGCCGGTGATGGAAGCGTTTACGAATCTATCCGGCGTGGTGCGCGTGCTGGGCAAAGGTGAAACAAAATCATCCATTGAATTTGGCGATGGCGTGCGTGCGCAGGTCTGGGTGCATCCGCCGGAAAAGTTTGGGACGGCTCTACAATATGCAACCGGCTCGAAAGATCACAACGTGCAGTTACGACAGCTCGCACTTGATCAAGGCTTATCGTTATCGGAACATTCATTTGCAAAGGTCAAAGGCGGTAAGGAAATTTTTTGCGCGACCGAAGAAGAAGTTTATCAAACGCTTGGCTTGCCGTGGATTCCGCCAGAGCTGCGCGAAGACCGCGGCGAAGTGCAAGCCGCGAAACAAAATAAACTTCCCAAGTTGATCGAAGTCAAAGATATCAAAGCCGATTTGCAAGTCCACTCCAATTGGAGCGACGGCAAGTTGACGATGCTCGAGATGGCGCAAGCCGCCGCCAAGCGCGGCATCAAAGTGATTGCGTTCACCGATCATTCGGTAAGCCTCGGCGTCACCGGCGGGTTGAGCATGGAGGATCACAAGAAGCAAGCCGCGGAAATCAAGAAGACGCAGGACAAACTCGGCGACAGCATTTTGATTCTGCACGCCAGCGAAGTCGAGATCAAAGCCGATGGCACGCTCGATTATCCTGATAAATTTTTAGCGAGCCTCGATTTGGTTCTGGCTTCGCTTCATACATCCCTGCGACAGCCGCTCGAGAAAGTTACGCAACGCGTGCTCAATGCCATTCGCAATCCACATGTGGATATCATCGGTCATCCAACTGGACGATTGATTCCAGACCGTGAAGGCGCAGACTTGGATATGGATGCGATCTTCAATGCCGCGGCTGAAACGGGTGTTGCATTGGAAATTAACGCCAGTCCGTATCGCCTCGATCTCGACGATATGTATGCTCGCCGCGCAAATGAGTTGGGCATCCCGATCAGCATCAACACCGACTCGCATTCCGAAGCGGACCTCGATATGTTGTTCTATGGTGTGGCAATTGCGCGCCGCGCCTGGCTAACTAAGAACGATGTGATCAATTGCTGGTCAACGAAGAAGCTATTAGATTGGTTGAAGAAACGCGGATAATGATAATAATGAAATGTGGAGCAGATAAATATGACGCAAATAAATATCAGTAGCACTGTCGGCATAATCATTCTCATTGCTTTCTTGCTCGGATTGCTTGTTCTTAAGCAACTATCAGTGAGAAGATTTAATAGACAATTTAGGATAAACCTTGATGCTGGTAAATACAACACTCCAGATTTTAGAAAGCGAATTGCGCGGATTTGGATTATTTGGTTAATTCTTGTAGTTGGTGTAATTTTGTCACTTGTTCTTTGTGTGGTGAATCCATCGAAAGTCGAAAACGGTGTATTTTGGGTGTTGTTTTTGATGTTAATTATTGTCACTTTTATACGACAAGAATTGTATAGAAAAGGATAAAGTAGTTGCTAGTATTTCAATGCTAAGTTCAAATAGTTGTATAATGAATTAACAAGGAGGCACGTATGATTGGCAAAGCAATGCAAGACGCGATCAACGAACAAATCAATAAGGAGTTGTACTCCTCTTATCTATATCTTTCCATGGCGGCATACTTTGAGAGCAAAAATTTGGCTGGCTTCGCTCATTGGATGCGCATTCAGGAAGGCGAGGAGCGCGAACACGCCATGAAGTTCTATAATTTCCTGCTCGCGCGCGGCGGAACGGTTTCACTCAAAACAATTGATACTCCGCCCTTCACTTGGAAATCCGACATCGAACTTTTCAGAGAAGTTGCCGCGCATGAAGCCAAGGTGACCGGTCTCATCAATGCCTTATACGAAGTGGCGTTGAAAGAAAAAGATTATCCTGCGCAGGTTCTGCTCCAATGGTATATCAGTGAACAGGTTGAAGAAGAGAAGAACGCCGCTGAGATTGTCTCAAGCCTGGAGATGATCGAAAGACACGAGACTGCAGTTCTGCAACTCGATCATCAGCTCAGCAAACGCGGCAAGGATTAAGTCCAAGAATTAAATCAATAAATAAAGGCGGATTACATCCGCCTTTATTTATTTTGAATCAGCTTTTGTTTTTTTTCGCGCGTCATCGTTTTGATGGCGCGTTCTCGTTTCATGGCGCTGACTTTGTCGGGTTGAGTCTCAACGTAAACTAATTTTACGGGCCGTCGCATTTTTGTATAACGCGCGCCGCGTCCGGCGTTATGCGTTTTGACGCGTCGTTCCGGATCCGTTGTCCAGCCGGTATAGAAAGTTCCATCCGAACATTCAACAATGTAGCAATAACACGGCATAAGAAATTATTTTTTCTTTTTTGTTCTTATATTTCGGTCGAATACTGAGCTTCCGAATATTGTCTGTCCAATGAGTCGACCAAAGTCGGGCATCTCTTCCTGATCGCCGCCCTCTTTCAACCAGGCAGCCTCTCCGCGTTCATCCAGCCATGCTTCACGATCTGTTCCTGCATCATTGAGACGCTCAGACATGCCCTCTTTATTTCCCTGCTCGATATCATCGCGCAAGCCTTTGAGCGCCGCCATCAGTATATCCAACGAATGAATAGTGTTGGTTCGATTCGCCAAGACAGCCTCGCGTAATGAATCGGCATCATCGTGATATGCCATGCCGCTGGTCACGCCAGCGAAAGGACGCCCCGCGAATTTGCGCGCCTCCAGCCATCCGGGTTGACCAATCGTGGCATTGAGCAAAGCCGCCGCGGCGAGTTGCGGAAGCACATGCACCGATGTCATTAGTCCATCCGATTCGAGCATATCGGTCAGCATGGGTTTCGCACCGAGCAAACGACAAAAGTCCATCGCAAGATTAACTATATTTTCGGGCGTGCCAGGCGGGACATCTACTGCGAAGATTCCTTTTTTAAAAAGATCGGGCATCGCGGCGTTCAGACCAAACTCGAGCGAAGCAATGTATTCAGAATTGATTCCCGGCACCAGTCCGATATAGAAGCGGCCCGTCGGAATGAATTCTTTTGCCCATTGGATCACTCCGCTTTTGATCGGTGATGTATCCATCACAATTGCGCTGTCTGCAAGCCAGGGACCGATATGCCTCATCATTTCGCGGATTTCATTGAGCGGCAAACACAACAGCACAATCGCCGCATCCCTCACCGCTGCCGGCAAACTTTTGATTTCATCTACCACTTCCAAGCTTTGCGCGGCCTTCGCAACGGCCGTGTCTTTTTCACAACCAACCCTTTTGATATTTTTATTGTCTTTTAATGCCATGCCGATGGATGCGCCGATTTGTCCAAGACCGATAATGGTTATTTGTGTGTTCATATTGTCCTCACAAAGCAGGGTGGGGAGGATTATACTGCCTTGGCGAGTGGATACGGCTTATGTTATAATAGAACGCATATTCTACAACCTTTTGTTTATTTATCTTTAAAATGCGAGAGCCGCGGACGCCGACCGCGACTCTCATTGAAAGGAGGAGAAGAGAAATCACCTTACAATTCTTATCCTACCAGTTCTACTCAAATCCTACTTGACGCAAAACCTACGTTTTCTCTACGATCGTCCAACATATTGCAGAAGTGTAATCCTTTTGAGCCTGTTTGAGGAGTTTCAATGGTTAAACAGCAAACTATTTTGGTCAAAGAACAAATCACGTTTTCAGATCTTGCAGTAGAAACTGAAAACCTGGGGCGGATTTATAAAATTCATGGCAACGCAAAAGAGAAGAATGTCCGCAAGGAACTGATCGCTTTGCAGGATGTCAGCCTGCAAGTGAGGCAAGGTGAACTGTTCGGATTGCTCGGCCCGAATGGAGCCGGTAAAACTACACTGATTAAGATTTTAACCACGCTTCTTGCACCGAACTCGGGACGCGCACGCGTGGCAGGCTTCGACGTGGCGAAAGAGCCGGGCAAAGTCCGCCCATTGATCAACATGGTTTCCGGCGGAGAATCTTCCGGTTATGGTTTGTTGACCGTGCGCGAAAATCTGTGGATGTTCTCGCAGTTTTATGGCTTGCCATCCAAACAATCTTATGAGCGTATTGATGCGTTGTTGAAATTGGTCGGATTGGAAGATCGCATTAATACGAAATCATCCGATCTCTCGACCGGCTTGCGCCAGAAGATGAATATTGTGCGCGGCTTCTTGACTGATCCGCAAGTGCTTTTCCTCGATGAGCCGACGCTGGGACTGGATGTGGGCGCCTCACGCGATGTCCGCAATTTGATCCGCAACTGGCTGGATCAAGACAAGACGCGCACTCTTTTGCTGACCACGCACTATATGGTTGAAGCCGACGAGTTGTGCGACCGCGTTGCGATCATCAATCATGGACGCGTGCTGGCTTTCGATACGCCTTCCGCATTGAAGCAAAGTTTACAGCGCGAACCATTGTTCGAAATCAAAGTTTCTTCAATGAACGGCTTGAATGTTTCTACATTGGAGCGGCTGCCCGGTGTCCGCAAAGCGACCACTCAATCGGTCGATGGATTGACCGCACTGAATTTTTCGCTGCAGGAAGAAGCGGCGTTGGCGGGAATCATCAATTGCTTGACGGAATCCAACATCAAGATCATCCGGTTGGATAAACATGAGCCGACGCTCGAAGATGTATTTGTAAATCTCGTCGGCCGCAGTATGGATGAAATCGAAACGGAAGAATCAAATGATGAACAAAGTTAATCCGCTGACTGTGATGCCGGTTGAAAAAGCAACCGGCTGGAAATTATTTTGGAAGACCGTGATCGCCCGCGCCTATCCGCGCGTGGTCGGACAACAGCGCGAGAAATCCTGGATCTTCTTCGACATCTTTCTTCCGATGCTGGCGGTTTCGGCGTATGTGTTCGTTTATCGCGCCATCCATGCGCCGGAGGAATATATCGGTTTCGTAGTGGTTGGCGGAGCGATGACCGCCTTTTGGATGAATATCATGTGGAGCATGTCCATGCAGTTGTATTGGGAAAAGGAACAAGGCAACCTTGCTTTGTATATCATGGCGCCGAATTCCATGATGGCGATTCTGCTCGGCATGGCGCTCGGCGGAATGCTCGCAACATTTTTGCGCGCCATCGCCATCATTGTCCTCGGTAGTCTGCTGTTTCATGTCCAATATGCAATCGGTAATTTCTTTCAACTCATTGGCGTTTTCTGCGCGGCCATGACAGCTTTGTATGGATTGGGAATGTGCACCGCTTCGCTTTTTCTGCTGTTGAGCCGCGAAGCCGACCATCTGGTTCAGTTGGCGCAGGAACCGGTTTATCTGGTTTCAGGATTCTATTTCCCGATCCGGTCTTTCAATTTTTTGATCGCCGCGGCCGCTTCGATCATTCCGCTGACTTTGGGCTTGGACGCGATGCGGCAGTTGGTTTTTCCGTCCGGCGCTTTGCTTGGATTCTTGAACGTCAATTTAGAACTAAGTATCCTAATAATCCTCTGTGTAGTTTTTCTTTTCGGCGCGCGGACATTGCTCGGTTATATGGAACGACTGGCGATCCGCGAAGGCCGCTTGACCGAAAGCCGGAGATAATTTTATGGAAAATACAACCGCATCGAATCGATCCGAGATTTTTCGTTCATTTTGGGTGGCGACCTGGCTCGGCTGGCAGATCGAATCGAATTGGACTCGTCCATTTCTCTTCGCCATTTATTCGGTCATTAAGCCATTGGCGGGCGCGGCAATTTTGGTCGTCATGTATAGCGTGATCACGCAAGGAAATTTCAATACGCCGATCTTTCCTTATCTATATTATGGCAATGCCTTCTACATTTATGTGGGCGCGATCATGACCGGCGTTTCGTGGGCTGTGATTGACGACCGCGAGCATTACAAGACTCTGAAATACATGTACATCGCGCCGATCAATATTCCGGCTTATTGGCTGGGACGCGGCATGGCGCGCTTTCTGACCGGCTCGGTCTCCGTGTTGATCACGATTACCTTTGGCGTCTTGTTTTTGCATGTGCCGCTCAACCTCGCCACCGTGAATTGGCCGTTATTCATCGTCGCGCTTGTGATCGGAATTTCCATGTTGGCGATGATGGGATTGATCCTGGCCAGCATTACACTGCTCATCGCACATCATTTCTTTTTAATTGGCGAAGCAGTCTCGAGTGCGCTATTCCTTTTAAGCGGAGCCATCTTTCCGTTGGATGTGCTTCCCGCTTGGTTGAGGCCGGTCGGCTTTGTGGTTCCGATCACGTATTGGCTGGAATTGATGCGCCGTTCGCTCATCGGAAATGTAGCGCAAGCTTTTCCGACATTATCGCATTTTAGCAATTTGCAACTACTTGGCATTCTGGTCGGCTTGACAATTATCTTTGGAATCGCATCCACGTTCGTTTATCGGTTCTGCGATTATCGCGCCCGCGAGCAAAGTCTGATTGATCGTGTGACCAACTATTAATATGAACAAGCAAATCATTCTTATTGGCAACATCAAATCAACTCCGCTTGGAGAAGTGTGGGCGGCGATTTCTCCGCGCGGGTTAATGAGAGTCGATTTTGGAATTTCACGAACGAGTTTTGAACACGATGTTCGTAAACAGACCAAATCTGAAATTGTATATGCGCCCAAACAAGTTGAAGACGCGGTCCATCAGATCAAAGAATATTTGATGAGCAAACGACAAAAGTTTGATTTGACAATTGACTGGTCGGTTCTTTCTTCCGACTTTCAGAGAGACGCGCTTCGAAAAGTTTTTTCCATCCCTTATGGCGAGACGCGCACTTACGCCGAGGTCGCCGCGCAGATCGGACATCCGCTCGCGTTTCGTGCGATGGGTCGCGCTAACGCAACAAACCCAATGCCGCTGGTGATTCCATGTCATCGCGTCATCGGCACGGACGGAAAGCTTCATGGTTATGGCGGCAAAGGTGGAATCAAAACAAAAGCCTGGTTGTTGAAAATGGAGAAAGATAACCGATCATAACTTCGCGATGCGCTTTGAACACGCGCGGTAAGAAATTGGAAGCCAGAACCTTCGGTTACAATGTTATTAACTTTGGATAACATCAAATTCATGGAGACTCTTTGAAACCCAAACAATGGTTCGTTTTTCTTCTGCTCGGCGGAATATGGAGTTCCTCTTTTCTGTGGATCAAGATCGCGGTGACGGAAATTGGTCCGATTACGCTGGTTGCCTTTCGCGTGTTATTCGGACTCCTGTTTAGTATCACAGTTATTCTTGTTCAGCGCGTGAAAGTTCCGCGCACGCTCAAAGAGTGGACGCCGTTCCTGATTCTAGGTATTAGCAATGTGGCGATTCCATTTTTCCTGATTTCATGGGGAGAGCAAGCGATTGATTCAGGCGTGGCAGCGATCCTCGACGCGACGGTTCCATTATTTACCATCGTTATCGCACATTACTTATTGCACGACGATAAAATGACCGTTCCCAAAGTGACTGGTCTGCTGGTTGGTTTTGTAGGTGTGGTGATATTGATCAGCAAGGACATCGGTAGTTCCATCGGTCCAATTCTTGGACAACTTGCGGTAGTCGTAGCATCCATGTTTTACGCGGGCAGTTCCGTTTACGCGCGCAAATCAACGACCGAAGCATCCGGCATCATACGCGGCGGCGGACCGCTGGTTTCATCCACGGCGGTGATGTGGCTGGCGGCTGTTACTGTTGAACGACCCATCACGATTCCGCATTTGCCGATCACATGGATCGCGTTGCTGTGGCTTGGAATTCTCGGCTCGGGGCTTGCGTTCATTTTGAATTATTATTTGATCCATGAGATCGGCCCGACGCGCACAACGATGGTCACGTATCTATTTCCATTGGGTGGCGTGATTCTCGGCGTGGCATTTCTTCATGAGCAATTGAGTTGGCAAGTGTTGGTTGGAGGCGCGCTGATCGTTGCAAGTTTGGCGGTTGCAAATTGGCAGCCAAGAAAAGGAACAGTGTCACTCTGAGCGCAGCGAAGAGTCTCAGTAACATGAGATTGCTTCGCGTGGTCTCGATATGGCATCTCGCTGCGCTCGAGAACACTGTCTACTCGACCATCGCTCGCAATGACATCAAGGAAATAAATGACTGATTATCGTTCAGGATTTATCGCTATCATCGGAAGACCCAACGTGGGCAAGTCCACGCTGGTCAATGCCATGCTCGGACAAAAGATCGCAGCAGTTTCGCCGCGTCCGCAGACCACGCGTCGCCGTCAGCTTGGAATTTTGACGCGCGACGATGCGCAGTTGATTTTCGTCGACACGCCCGGCATCCATCAAGCGAAACACAAACTCGGCGAGTTCTTGAATCAAGAAGCGGAAGGCGCGCTCGATGGCGTGGATGTGATTCTGTTTCTGGTGGACGCCTCGGATGAACCGACGGAAGATGATATTCGTATCGCGTCAATGTTAAAGAAAGTTCCAGCGCGGATTCAGCATGTGTTGACTCTCAACAAAATGGATTTGGTCGAGGCTGGAGATTTGCAAACGCGTCTCGAAGCGTATCAGGCTTTGGTCAAGGATGACGCGCAGGTCATTTCGATCTCTGCGTTACATTCTGAACACGTCAACGATTTGATCGCGTTATTGATTTCGCTTTTGCCCATCCGCCCGGCTGAATACGAGGAAGATCAGATCACGGATTTATACGAGCGTGAGATCGCCGCCGACTTGATCCGCGAGGCCGCGTTGTTGAAACTGCGCGACGAAGTGCCACATGGCATCGCCGTGCGCGTGGACGATTTCAAGGAGCGTGAGAACGGCATGACGTATATCGCCGCCACGCTGTTCGTCGAGCGCGAGTCGCAAAAGGGAATCGTGATCGGCGAGGGCGGAAAAATGATGAAGCAGATCGGCACTGCGGCGCGCAAACAGATCGAAGAGATGGGCGGACACAAGGTGTTTTTAGAGTTGCGTGTGAAGGTGGAAAAAGATTGGCGCAATAATGAGAATGTGCTGAAGCGATTGGGATATAAGATAAAGAAGTGAAGGAAGTTATCTTTTAGACAACTTCTCGAAGGAATGGGCTATTGCATCCTCTAATTCTGTGGCTCTTATTTTTTGTCTAAGGTCCAAAAAATTAAATTGCGATAGATACAAAGGCAGATCCACATCGTCAACTAGGACAGGCAAAATGGACTTATTTGTTGCCATTGCGTATCCTATCTCAGTCTTAACCCAATTTGATGCAATGGCATCTTTAGATAAGACAACAATAATGATATCTGCTTTGTTAAGAGCCTTTTCAATTTCAGATTGCAAACTAGAACCAAGTTGAAAATCCTTACGATCTATTAAAACATGACAGCCTTGTTGTTCTAAATAACGCGACAACTCCTCGACTATTTTCCAGTCTGAATGTGAATAAGAAATAAAGACATAAGGATTTTTCTGACTCATTTATTCCTTCTATTAGCGCGCTTTTTTAGCTGAGAAAAATAGCTTTCAATCTCATTTATTTGTAATAGGTCTACTTTCTTTAACAAAACAGGCATCTTTTCATCTATAGATAAATCTTTTGGCGTTATTCCTTGAAGAACACAAACTATCCTTTTACGAGCTCCCCAAAACGCGCCAATTTCCAGCCATATATATGGTCTTGTAGTAGCCCAAGGTGTTAATAGAACCAGAAGTTCATCACATTCTTTGGCAGCTTTAATTATATTGGCTTCAAAATCATCACCGTGTTCAATGTTCGCCTCGTCTAAAAAAGTAGAAGCCCCGCATTTCGATATATGCAACGCGATTTGCTTTGCAATCCAAGTGTCTACAGATGAGTGTGAAACAAAAACTTTAGTCATTGAAGACCAATCACCTTAAGAATCATTACCGCAAATATACCACTTTATTTTTAAGATGCAAAACAAAACAGGCGACCACTTTTCAATGATCGCCTGTTACTTTTTACTTCTTACTTTTCACTTTACTCTTTCACTTCGCCATCAATCACTTCGCCATCAGTGGACGATGAAGACGGTCCGCTTTGCTGAGGTTGTCCTTGCGCTTGCGGCTGTCCTTGAGCATATAACTGCTGGCTCAGCGCGTGGAAGGCATTTTGTGCGTCGTCCGTGGCTTTCTTGATGCGACTGAGGTCATCTGTCTGCGCGGCTTGCTTCAGATCGTTGATCTTGGCTTCGATATTCGAGCGTTCATCGGACTTAACCTTATCGCCCAACTCACGCAGAGTCTTTTCCAATTGATACGCCATGTTATCAGCGTTGTTCTTGGCTTCGATCAACTCGCGGTGCTTCTTGTCCTCGGCTTCATGCTGGCGAGATTCCTGCACCATGCGGTCAATATCATTCTTGTTCAAATTCGTCGAAGCCGTGATGGTCACCTTCTGCTCTTTGCCGCTGGCTTTATCTCTGGCGGTCACATGCAGGATTCCATTTGCATCAATATCAAAGGTCACTTCCACCTGCGGGATGCCGCGCGGAGCCGGTGGAATGCCATCGAGTCTGAATCGCCCGAGCGACATGTTATCGCCAGCCATCGGTCGTTCGCCTTGCAGGACATGAATGTCCACTGCGGTCTGATTATCCGCGGCCGTTGAATACGTCTCGGTCTTGCGGACGGGGATCGTGGTGTTGCGTTCGATCATCTTGGTCATCACACTGCCCATCGTCTCGACGCCGAGCGAAAGCGGAGTCACATCAAGCAACAAAATATCCTTGACTTCGCCTCCAAGCACGCCGCCTTGAATCGCCGCGCCGATGGCAACTACTTCATCGGGATTGACGCCTTTGTTCGGCTCTTTGCCGTTCGTCAGATTGCGCACCAAATCCTGCGCCATCGGCATGCGGCTCGAACCGCCGACTAAAACGACTTCATTCAAATCGGATGGCTTCAAGCCTGCGTCATTCAACGCCGACTCGAACGGCTTGCGGCAGCGATTGATCAAATCTTCCGTCATCTGCTCGAACTTGGCGCGGCTCAACTTTAATTGCATGTGCTTCGGTCCGGATGCATCCGCCGTGATATACGGCAAATTGATTTCGGTTTCCATCACTGACGACAATTCGATCTTGGCTTTCTCTGCGGCTTCGCGCAGACGCTGTAATGCCTGACGGTCGTTGCGAATATCAACGCCTTGCTGTTTCTTGAATTCATCCGCCGCCCAACTGACGATGCGCTGATCCCAGTCATCGCCGCCGAGGTGTGTATCGCCGTTCGTGGATTTGACTTCGATCACGCCCTCGCCAACTTCCAGCACGGACACATCGAACGTTCCGCCGCCGAGGTCGAAGACGAGGATCGTTTCGTTTTTCTTTTTATCGAGTCCGTAGGCCAGCGCCGACGCTGTCGGTTCGTTGATGATGCGTTGGACATCGAGACCCGCGATCCGGCCCGCGTCTTTCGTGGCCTGACGCTGGCTATCGTTAAAATAAGCTGGCACCGTGATGACAGCTTGCGTTACCGGTTCGCCGAGATACGCTTCCGCATCCGATTTTAGTTTCGCCAAAATCATAGCGCTGATTTCCTGCGGGCTGTACTCGCGATTCGTGATCGGAATCTTAACCTTCACATCATCCGCATTGCCTTTGACCACTTCGTAAGAAACCATCTTGCGCTCCACTTCGGTCTCCTCATAATGACGGCCGATAAAACGTTTGATGGAATAAACAGTGTTTTCCGAATTGACTACGGCTTGCCGCTTCGCGGTCTGACCGACGAGGCGTTCGTTGTTCTTATTGAACGCCACCACCGACGGACATAAACGTCCGCCCTCAGCAGTGGAGATCACGGTCGGTGTGCCGCCTTCCATGACGGACACCACACTATTTGTCGTACCCAGATCGATCCCAATAATTTTTCCCATAGCACACACTCCTTGTTCTTAATGTGAGATTGCTTCGGGCACTAAACGCCCTCGCAATAACATCTTGTAATTTTTATATAGCATACTCGATGGATGCAAGAAAAACGTTAACGCTATATAGAAAATTTATTAGCCCCTACCTCACCTGTCACGGAGTGATGGGTGAGGTGCTCACCTTCACCCAATCGAACGCGGCGACGAAAGGAATATCTGCAAACGAAGAAGCCGTCACACCGATGTTGCCGTCCTTCAATCCGACTTTGTTATCTTCATATATTGGCATTCGCACATCGTTGATATATGGCGTCAGCGTATCTCCCTGACATACCAACCCAATCTGATTCGTTCCTGTTTTTATTTTCTCGGAATTGACTCGATGGAGCGGTATATAACGCGCGATGCCCGGTGCTAGCCATTGACCGTACATCAGCATGTAGGTTTGATCTGCATAGATATTGAATTCATACCAGCCGTTGGCTTGGCTGTAACGGCAGACAACTCCAACCGTCCCATCGTTTCCCGCGCGGACTTCAACCTGCGCGTCGACGCGTACATCTTGATAATCCTGCGCGTTATAAATTGAATCAGCCCAATCATTGGTCTGAGTTAAATTGAAAACCAAGAATCCATTTTGGAGTTGAATATCAGGAACAACGTTGTTCGTTCCTAAATTTGTCCAGTAAGTTAATGGCGAATCAAATTCTTCAGTGAAGTCGCGCGGCGCGGGAGGAAGTGGAGTCCCAGTTGATTCGAAGGTGGCAGTCGCTTGAGGAGATGGTGCAATCGTTTGAGTCGAAGGAAGCGCCGAAGGGATGCTTCGCGAAGGCGTGCTCGTTGTCGCCGGCTGGCACGCAAATAAAAAAATGGTTAAGACAAACAAGAAAAAGGATGAACGTATGAAAGTCATCCCTTGATTTTACTAGACTATGTATTCAAAATTATTTGATTCTATGCAAACGTGCCAGACCATGCTTCAAAACTTTTTCCGCCGCGTTCATCATCTTTGTAGAAAGCCAAATAGGTCATGGATTGATAAGGGACAAATTCATCGGGCTGATGAATCTTAAGATGATTCTTGGCGGCAATCGCATAATATGAATGCCATGTGCCTGAATTGATATAGATTTGGCTGGCCGGATCAGAGAGATAACCATAAGCATCCAACGGAACGATCTCGTGAAAATGCGTATGACCATATACCACAAAGCGCGCCTGTTCTTTTTGCACAGCCTGTTCGTTCAAAGCGTGCGCCGCGTAAGAAATCTCGCCGCTTCCCATTTTGTCGCGCATCCAATTGACCAATTCATTGATGGTCGTGAAAGACGTGCGGTCGGTGATCTTCACTGCGAGCCGGAGCGCATCCACGGTATCGAATTTGAACGCCTTATTCGCTTTGCGGACAAAATCGTTATCAAGGAAGTCATCGCAGACGCGGTTCCAAATGAGTTTCAATTCAGCTTCGAGTGCAGGCGAACCGGCATGCGACTCGATTTGATTTTCAATCCATAACGAGGTTGCCAATACTGGCCGTACGTTGACAATGCGGCGCAGACCATCGAGGAGTCCATCCGGTAATTGATTCCCCAATCGCTTCTCCACCTCGACCGGGAAGCGGTTCAACACTTCCATCGCGAAGACGTCGCCGAGAGTGCCGACATTGCGACCTTTCTCTGGATCATAATTAAAGTGGTCGTAATAATCGCCGTGACGCATCAAAACTTTGTAGCGTGCGCTCAGTTCTTTGAGCGGCCCGTATTCATCCATCTCGTACGGAAAAAGATTTGCCGGATTGTTAAGACCGAGCACATCAATGATATCTTGTCGGATTGCATCGAAGCGTTGATCGGGGAGGTGATAATACCAATCGTGGTTGCCGATGGTGTAATAAATTCGTATCGGCACTGCGACCGGGTTTTGTGATTCAAAATCCGGTTTGCCGTTGCTGGTCGCCGGAGGAATCGTCAGCGCACCGGGACGCGTGAGATTCTTGATGACATTCAAACCTTCAGCGTTGGCGTCGATGACGGCGCGCGTCACTTCACGAAGCTTGGAATCGTATCCAGCCTTGAGTGGATCCACCCAAGGCCGGATGTAGTTCGCGTCGCTGGGTTGTGTATCCAGCCAACGCGTGGAATGAAGCGGGTCGAGGATGTCGCCCATTAAAACGAGATCGATTCCATCTACTGGACGATAAGTATTATCTTTGCGCCACGAGGCTTGATAAGCCGTTTCGCGCAGGCGGTCCGCAAACAAATGAAATGCGCTTGGTGAAATAGACTTGGCGCAAGTTCCATCAACGAGATGAATATCGCTGGCAATGATGAGCATCATTCCTCCGTATCTTGAACGTTAAAATAATTAATCAGTGAACAACGGTAAATGTCCTAGCGAAATGATGCTGTCCCACTTCGAGCGTTCGCCTTCGGTTAGGATCGCGGCTTCCTTAACAACTTCCGCACCGGCTTTCTCTGCAATCATGCGCATACCTTGCAGCGTCGACCCGGTGCTGATGACATCATCAACTAAAATGATTTTCTTGCCTTTCATTAGCTTGCGATCTTTTTCATCGAGAATCAATATTTGTGGCTCGCCGGTTGTAATGGAAAGCGTTTCCGCGGTTAATGCATCGCCCATATATGCTTTGTAGGTTTTGCGCAGGATCACGTATGGTTTTTTCGTAGCAACAGAGAGTGCATATGCCAACGGAATTGATTTCGCTTCGGCGGTCACAAGGATGTCGAACTTAACATTTTTAAGCTGTTTGCTTAATTCACGCGCACAAGCTTGAACAAGTTCGGTGTCGCCCAGGATGTTGAGAATAGCGATTCGGAGGCCGGGCTTGATCTCAAATAAGCGTAGGTTGCGCTTCAGACCGGCGATTTTTATTGAGTAAGTTTTTCGAGCAGGCATTTGTTTCCTCCAGAGGGAAATAAGAAACGCCCAAAGTTTATCACAGATTGTCGCGCCGCTAATCAGACTCGGCGCGGTATAATCTTTCCGCTTCACTTTCAATTATTCAACTGACTATGTTTCCTGATCTTCAACTCAACGATTTATTGCGTTTACGCAAACCTCACCCTTGCGGCTCTTACGAATGGATGGTGGTCCGTCTCGGCGCGGATATCGGACTCGAATGCAAAGGCTGTGGACATCGCGTGTTGCTTACGCGGCGCGAACTCGCAAAACGAATGAAAGCTAATTTGACAAGAAAAAATGAACAGCAAAAATAATCATAAGAAACCTCATATCGTCTTTTATTTTTCCGATACTGGCGGCGGACATCGCTCCGCGGCGGAAGCCATCATCGAAGCTTTGCAAGCCGAATATGGTGATGCATTTACGGCCGAGATGGTGGATTTCTTCAAGCAATATGCGCCGCCGCCATTCCGCCAAATGCCCGATCTTTATCCTGAGATGGTGAAGGCTCCGCGTTTATGGCAAGCTTCTTTTTATGCAACAGATGGACGGGCGCAGGCGCGCTTCATCACAACAACACTCTGGCCTGTAGCGCGAAACGCGGTGCGAAGTCTGGTTCGCAACCATCCCGCCGACTTGATCGTTACGGTGCATCCGATTGCTACATCTTTTGCGCTGAGAGCTCTTGGGCGTAATCGTCCGCCTTTCTTCACTGTCGTTACGGATCTGGTCACAACGCATGCGTTGTGGTTCGATTTGCGTGCCGATCGTATTTTCGTTCCAACGGAAACTGCGCGTCAGCGCGCATTGTTCAATAAAGTGCCTGCGGAAAAACTTGAGGTGGTGGGGTTGCCGGTCGCGGCTCGTTATTGCGCTCCTCGCGGCAATCAACGCGCGCTTCGGAAAAAACTTGGCTGGCTCTTGGATAAACCGATTGTCTTGCTGGTCGGCGGCGGAGATGGAATGGGGCCGCTCGGCAAGACTGCACGCGGCATTGACGAATCAGGCTTGGACTTGGGGTTGGTCATCGTTTGCGGGCGGAACGAAAAGCTGAAAGCTTATCTCGAATCGGAGACGTGGGAGAATCCGGTATTCATCCATGGCTTCACGCGCGATCTTCCAGATTTTATGCGCGCCGCGGATATTATCGTCACCAAAGCCGGGCCGGGAACAATTGCTGAGGCGCTCAACGCGAATCTACCGATCATCTTGTACGCTAAATTGCCGGGGCAGGAAGATGGCAATGTGACCTTTGTTGAATCAGAAGGTGCGGGAGTCTGGGCGCCGAGTTCCCAATTGGTTGTCCAAGCATTGACGCGCTGGATATGCCGCCCACACGAACGTGCCGCGGTCATTGAGAATGCTCGTCGTGTCGCGCGACCTGATTCTGCTCTGCGCATCGCGCGTGAAGTGGGACAAACGCTCGGCCTTCATAAGAAACGCAAACGGAAATCTCAGAAAGCTTTATCGAAATAAATAAAAAGTCTGGCGCAATTTGCGCCAGACTTTTTATCGTTTGCATTTGATCTTGATATGTCTATATTTTGTTATTGAAATCGGGCCGCGGTTGCGTTTTGCTGCTGCGCGGCAATCGCACAGTGAAAGCGGTTCCTACGCCGATCTTGCTTTTCACTTCCATGCGTCCGCCGTGACCCTGCACGATTTGTTTGCAAATGGAAAGCCCCAGCCCGGTCCCGGTTGCTTTTGTTTCATTCTCGTGCACTCGATAAAATTTTTGGAAAAGATGCGGCAATGCATCTTCCGGGATCCCGACTCCGGTATCTTGAACCGCGAGCAAAATTTCCGCCGCGCTGAAATCGCCGCGCAGAATGATCGAGCCGTTGGCGCGATTATATTTAATCGCGTTGCTCAATAGATTCAGAACCACTTGTTTGATTTTGTCGCGGTCCGCTTCGAGTGCCGGCATTCCGTCTGGCGTTTCAATTCGGACATGAATCTTTTCTTCATCCGCTTTTGAGTTCATCACATCTTTGCATTCATACAACATATCTGCTACGCTAAAACTAGTTTTGTGAAATTGGACTCGGCCCGATTCGAGACGTGCTAAATCGAGAAACGATGATGCCAGTGCATTCAATCGCAGAGTTTCACTGTGAATATTGCGTGTGATTTGCTCCTGCTGTTCGCGCGACATTTCCGGGCGAAGCAAAAGATACGTTGCAGTGCTAAGCGATGCGAGCGGTGTGCGTAATTCATGGACGAATTCAGAGATCAAGTCTGATTGTTGGAACAAGCGCGCGTTCTCAATCGCGACTGCGGCTTGCGCGCCCAACACCGATAACATGCTTTCATCCCCGTCCGTAAATTTCCCTTTTTCTTTATTGAGCGCTTCCAGAACGCCGACGATTTTGTTTTTGGTGATAAGCGGCACACCCAACAAAGACTTGGTAGCGCGTCCGGTGATCCGATCCACATTTGAGAAAAGGCGCGGATCTTCTTGTGCATTGGTGGTACGAATAGGTTTGCGGTTGGTAACGATCCAACCGGCAATACTGCCTTCCAATGGAATCACCAAACCGCGCATGGTCGGTTCATCCAAATTGGTGGCGACTTGAAAATAAAGTTGTTGAGTGACATCGTCGTATAACAAGATCGAGGCGGCTTCCGAGCCGCTGACTTCCGCTGCGGCTTGCACGATTCGTTCGAGAAGCACATCCAGGTCGAGCGTGGAAGCGAGATCGCGTGCGATCTCAATCAGACGACGATAACCATCAAGGCGTTCAGTTTTTATCTCAGCCATATAACACCTGTTCTGCAATTGCAGGAATTATATCCGAAACATTTTCCTGAATCGCGGCATCTGCGCGGACATTCAAATAAGTGGGTGAGTTGTTGATGATGACCAAATGCGCGCCGCGATCCAGCGCTTGCATGGGCAACCCAGCCACCGGCATCACTTCGAGCGATGAACCCGCTACCAGCATCAAGTCGCACGCGCGGCACTCGCGTCGCGCTTCAAACCAAGCTCGTTGCGGCAACTGTTCTCCAAAGAGAATCACATCCGGTTTGAGAAGCCCGCCGCAATGAGGACAGCAAGGCAATGTTCCTTGTTCGATAAATGATTGTAGATAAGGAGCCGACTCAACTTGTTGAAAGCATTGAGTACATGAGAGAGTTTTCAATGTGCCGTGTAATTCAACCATGTGCATCGTTCCTGCTTTTTGATGGAGCATGTCAATGTTTTGGGTCAGGATGGAATGAATGTATCCGGCTTTTTCCAGTTGGGCTAATGCCTGATGTGCGGCGTTTGGCAGCGCTTCAAAGATTTGACTCGCCAAAGGCCGAAACCATCCATAGAATTTTTCAGGATGTGTGCGAAAAGTTTGCATCGAGGCAATTTCCAACGGCTCATCATGAGACCACAATCCGCTTCCCTCTGAACGAAAATCGGGGATGCCGGATGAAGTGGAAATCCCGGCCCCGGTCAAAACGACCGCTCGTTTCGCTTTACGGAACAACTCGGCAGAAAATTCAATTCCCGCCTGCACCGAGTCTGGGAAGGATTTCATTTTGTTTTCTCGCGCTCAATAAGAAGATCAGCAACTTTCAAGAATTGTTGAGAAGTGACATTGGTTGGCTGAGATGTTACGGCCGGGGTATGAACGCGTGCGGCGCTGAGAAACATTTCAGGGGCGGGTGTGAGCGTTGCCGCAATCGAGTGCCCCAGTTTTTCCTGAACCTCCGTCCATGCCATTTGAGCTTCAGAGCGCATGCGGTTGTTAAGGACAACGAAAATCCCCAACCGATCAATGCCAAGATTGGCGATTTCATCGATCAAAAGTTTTGTCTGATTGATCGTGTTGGGCGCGCCTTCAATTACGACAATTCGATCATGGCATAAAGGAAGAACCTTCTGAGTAAAAGGCGGCAAGCCTGTGCCTAAATCCAAAATCGTGAAGCGAGCTAAGCTCGAAAGACGAGAAACGAGAATTTCGTAATTATTGATTTGATTAGTTAAATACATGTCACGCGGATTTTCGGAGGCCAACAATAACTTTAATCCTGATCCGTGCGGTACCAACGCCGATTGAACCTTTTCTTTCGTGATCTCAACCACACTGCCCGAGAGAATCTCGTTCAATCCTTTTTGGTTTGGCGCGCCGAGGTCCATGCCGACGGTGCCTTGACCCGGCACAAGTTCGGCGAGGATCACATCAGATTGTGTTCGATTGAAGAGAGCGGCCGCCACGTTGGTCGCGACGGAGGAAACGCCCAAGCCTCCGCGTGCGGAAAGGATGCCGATCACGCGTCCTTGATGTTCGTGCGAAACAGTCGCGATTTCTTCATTGCGCTTGACCGCTCCGCGTCCGAGCAATGCTTTCACGTGTGCTTGTAGTTCGGTAGGATGAGTGGGCTTGGTGAGATAATCGTCCGCTCCAACTTCAAAGCCGGCCACTTTATCATCAAGTTGGGTCTTGGCGGTAAACATCAAAATAGGTGTAGTTTGTGTGGTCGGATTTTTTCTTAATCGCCGAGTAACTTCATAGCCATCCATATCTGGCATCATTACATCCAGTAAAATAATATCCGGTTTTTCTTCGAAGGCTTTAGCGAGACCTTGTTCCCCATTTGTGGCGGCGATAATTTGATAGCCCTGCCGTTGCAGCATGAGCCCCACCAGCCGCAGAGTATCCACATCGTCGTCGATGATAAGAATTTTTTCAGTCATGAGATCGAGCTCCTGAATCGAGTCTAGCATAAAGCTGACTTTAGGGCAAGTTCGCTGATTTGCTTGCTATGGGTTTAATATTTTGTCCATGCTGCTGTGCTATAATCTTTTTGTACGGGCAAATGCCCCGTTGATTTGGGGATGACAGGCTTCGACGGGAGAGGCTGGTCCCGGAATGCGAGCCGAGCGGCGCCGAACTCGTAAACTCAGCGCAAAAAATCAAGTGCCAATAACACTTCCTATGCTGCTATGCCCCTCGCTGCATAAGCGATAACATAACAGCCGGTCTCCATTGATGAGGCCGCGTCCGCCGTCCCCGCTCTTCGTCCGGTGACGGATCGGGCGAAACAATGGCGAAGTGCCGCACATGACTCTGCTAAATGTGCCCAAGACTAGCAGATAACTGTAGGGTTACTCGCCGGCCGAGATCTCTATGGTGACTCACTTCGGCTGGCTACGCTCGTAGAGTTCCGAGGGTCGAATCTTTCGGACGCGGGTTCGATTCCCGCCATCTCCACACTATCTAATAGCCATTCCCTTGCATCAATAGGGGATGGCTATTAGATTGCATATCAATCTCCTTCGTGCTATTATGTTGATATGGGCCCACAATAAATCATAACAGAGGAGAATGCTATGAAAAATCTTTCTTTAAGAATTGTGTTTGTATGGTGTCTGATTGCTTTTGTGATCCTTGCCTGTACTACGTTGACATCGCTAGGTAGCATAAATGGTGACGGCAATAATAGTAATGGAGGCAATGCAGGGAGTTCTACACAATCTTCCCAGTCCAATCAACCGGCGTCGACTTCTACTCTTGCTTCAACGCAATCTGCAACCAGCAAATATTTTCAAGAGGATTTCAACGGCGGTCTGGACGGATGGTCTCACTTTGTTGTTGATGGGAAAACCTACAGTGTTATGTCGAAAGATCCGAATGACATGACTCTGAACGTTCAGGATGGATTTATGGTTTTCGATCTGGAGGGAAAAGACGAATGGGTTTATTCCACGTACGATACTCAGACATATGATGACGTTCGCGTTGATGTGAGCGCGGAGAATCGCGGCGCCAATAACAATAACGTCAGCCTAATTTGCCGCCACACTTCTGACGGGCAATGGTATGAATTCAATATTGCCAACAATGGCCTTTATAACATATATTATGCCCACACCACTGAGGATAATAAAATTGCATACAGTCCGATTGCAGACGGGGGCTCGAATAAGATCAAGCAAGGCAAAGATACAAACGAATATTCGGCGATATGCCAGGGCCGCACGCTGACATTGTATATCAACAACATTAAGACGCGCCAGATTGACGACAATGATTATGTTTTGCAAAGTGGAAAGATTGGACTGTCTGTTTCTTCGTTCAATGTTGTGCCAGTCACAGTTGGGATCGACTGGGTCAAGATTAGTCAGCCTTAATAAAAAAGGAACCGTCTCTTTAGAGACGGTTCCTTTTTTATTTTGTTTTAAATTCCTGTAGATTTTAGGCGGGCTTTTATCCGTACCTGCTCATGAACTTTTCCATGCGGCGCAACGCCTCTTCGATTTGTTCAAAGGATGTGGCGTAACAAGCTCGCACGAATCCCTCGCCGCCGGGACCGAATGAATTTCCGGGGACGACCGCCACATGTTCCTCCTCCAATAATTTTTGGCAGAACGTTTCATCATCCATGCCCGAAGCGGTAATATTTGGAAAAGCATAGAACGCGCCGCGCGGCTCGAAGGTTTTGAGTCCGAGCCGGTTTAAACCATTGACCAATAATTTTCGTCTTCGATCATATTCCGTCACCATTTCATTTACATATGGCTCGCCGCTTTTCAGCGCCTCGATTGCTGCGTCCTGTGCGGTGGTCGGCGCCGACATGATGGTGTATTGATGGATGCGGACTAACCCTTTGATGATATCCTCAGGCCCCGCCGCGTATCCGATGCGCCAGCCGGTCATCGCATAATCTTTTGAAAAACCTCCGAGCAATATGGTTCGATTTCGAATGCTATTGCTAATGGCAGGGAAACAAACGTGTTTGAAATCATAGACCAAGCGGTCATAAATTTCATCCGATACGACCAGTAAATCATTTTGTTCAGCCATCTTTGCGATCTCAAGCAAAACCTCACGCTCCGCGACTGCGCCGGTTGGATTTGACGGATAACCGATAAAGATGGCTTTGGTGCGCGAGGTAATGGCATTGTGAATCTCTTTCGGATCAAGCTGGAAATTATTCTCCGGTCGGCTCGGGATTTCAATCGGCACTCCGCCTGCGAGAATCACTTCCGCTTGATACGAGACAAAGCACGGCGTTGGAATGATGACTTCATCGCCCGGGTCGAGGATCGCTGTGAACGTCAGATACAATGCTTCAGATACGCCGACGGTCGCGACGATCTCCGTTTCCGGATTATATTTCACGCCATATAGCCGCATCAAATTATCGGCGATGGCTCGACGAAGTTCCATCTTGCCATGATTCGATGTGTAATGCGTCTCGCCGCGTTGTAGGGATTGGATGCCCGCCTCGAGAATAGGTTTCGGCGTTGTGAAATCTGGTTCGCCGATTCCGAGCGAGATCACATCTTTCATTGTTGCGGCAATGTCAAAGAACTTGCGAATGCCGGATGGTTTGAGTCCGGCGACGCGCTTTGAAAGCCGATGTGTGTTAGCCAGTTCTTGCAAATTTTGAGGATTGACCATTGAGCCTCCGTTGCTCGGATGTCGTTGCGTGTGATGACATCTTAGATGGGTTGCACTTGCCATTCATCGGGAAGTTCCCGATAGGTTAACTCAAAAGCCGCGCCGTCCGTGGTCTTGACGCGAAATCCTTTTTCGTTGGGCCCGCGCCAGCGGGCGAGGATTTCCGCAACTTCATAATGGACCCCGTTCCACGTCAGGGCGAGCGGGCGTTCTGCGAATTCAGAATCGGAACGGCATTCGACGATATCCATTGTAATCACTATTCTAGCGGCTTTAAATAAAAAAAGGTAGTGACATTCTCACTACCCTAACATCACAGAACTGTTATCCCCGATATTCAACTTGAAGCATTCTTTTACGCCTCTTCCCTCGACTTTCGCCTGACTGCCGACCATTGAGCTTTTCAGCGCCGCGTCTTTGATCTCGCATTCCGCTTCGATGATGCTGTCTTCGATACGGCTTCCGCTGATTTTACAGTTTGCTCCAATCGACGCGTATGGCCCAATCGTTGAGTCAGCTATCTCGGCGGTTTCATGGATGAACACAGGTTCAATGATTTTTACGTCCTTGCATTTTGCGTTTTGTGTTTTATTTTGAGCTCGATTCAACAAATACCGATTGGTTTCCAACGTCGCGTCAATCGTACCCACATCCAGCCAAGTTTCGATTTTTTCAACGCGCATCACGGCATGACGTTCCAGCATGATGTTGATCGCATCCACGAGGAAGAATTCATTCCTGAGTTGAATGTTGCGTTGCATTTGTTCTTCGATGGCGGCCATTAGATTTTCACTGCTCTTGAAATAATAACAGCCTACGACGGCAAGTTTGTTCTCCTTTGATTGCGGCTTCTCGATCAACCGCGTCACCCAGCCATTTGTGTTGACCTGTGCAACCCCGAATCGACGCGGGTCCTCGATCGCTTTGACCCACGCCACGTCATCGCTCTTTTCGCGATCTAAAAACGAAAAGTCTGTTTCGATGAGCGTATCGGAGAAACACATAATCATCGGACCGGTGAGATATTGGCGCGCCAAATACAGTGCGTGCGATTGTCCCTTCATCTCGGCTTGGACAATATAATGTGCTTTGATGTCGGGATAATGTTCGGCAACAAAATTTGGGATTTGCATTTCTCCGAGATAAGGACCGACAATGAAAACATATTCTGTTCGATTCTGATTCGGGACCGTTTTAAACATATCCAGAAGATAATCGAGCGCAGTTCGTCCCGCCACACCAACCAGCGGCTTGGGCTTGCTCCACGTATGCGGGCGCATACGAGTTCCCCAGCCGGCCATGGGAATCACGATCTTCAATGTTTCAGTCATATCTTTATTCTAACCACAAAAGGAGAAAGTGAATACACATGGGTTCTACCATTCGCCAAACGGATCAAATTGTTTTCCGTCTCGATATTCTTCCAGCCGTTGTCGGTGACCGGGCCACAGATTATTAGGCAGTTCATCGAGCGCGAAAGAACGGACTTCCGCAATTTCGTGATCGTGTTCTCCGCTGATCGTAAAGTCATTGGAAAGGAA
>JBAUMB010000037.1:0-1787 GCA_049578465.1 Anaerolineales bacterium | reverse complement strand
ACGACCAAGATGGTTGCCGTCATGAGTCCAGAGGTCATCGCTGTCACGATGCCCGAAAAACGTACCACCCCATGTCCATAGTGCTTTCATTGTTATGATCTCCTGGTTCACCGCTGTTGCGCTTGGTTCGACAAGTTCAATTACGTTTTACATCTTTGATTTTTGGAGACTCGAACATCCCGCTGGAATTTTCAAGAAAAAAGTGAAATTATTTTCTGATTTCATAGTCAATTTCTTGTTTCAGCATTTTGAATATTACGCGACAGAGGTGACGCCCTAATGCCCGTACAGCCTGGTTGTGTTTTTTTCCTTCTGCCCGCTTTTTCTCGTAGTAACGTTGTGACTCTGGAATACATTTGCGATGTCGATCAACTGCAATCATCATCGCCGCTTTCGCACGGGTGTTGACGTGTTTGGGAGCCTTGGTTCCTTTCTGTTTCCCGGAACTGTTGTCAAGAGTGGCCATGCCAAGATAGAGCGCCAAGCTGCCTTCATCTTTAAAGCGGTCTATCGTGCCGATTTCACCAGCCAATTCCGATTTGGAAATCGCGCCAAAGCCGGGAATGGTTTCGATCTTTTGAGCGATAACTGAGCGACTGGCGATGTCTTCGAGCTTGGCCTCCATGGCCTGTATTTTGTCATGAAGATCAAGGATACGGTAGGCGTCTTCCTGGATCATCTCGCCGACCAACTCGGCTTCATGGCTGAAATGAGCACTTTTCTGCCAACTCTGAATGCTTGCCGCATACTTAACGCCAATGCCGGGAATTTTCAGCAGCGTGGAGCGCTGCAGCCTGGCTAATTTTATTAGGCTGTCAGAGCTGGTCAGGAAACGAAGAAACCAGAGATTGCCTGCATCTGCGGTAATCTCTAACAGTCCTGGACAGACGGCCTGGAGATCACTTTGCATATTGTTGAGAACCCTGGCTCTTTCGCTAACCAAGCGTCGCCGGCGCCTCGTAAGACGCTTGAGAATGTCGTTTTCCAGAGGCGTTTCCGCCACTTCGAGGAGGGTAGCCTTAGCGAGAGGCAAGTGGTCTCGAAGCTGAAATAACTCTAGACACTTACGGGCATCGATGTGGTCTGTTTTGGCTGGCGCGGGGAATATCTCCTTGAAACGAGCCAGCTTCAGGTTGTTCACGTTGAAAAGCCGGTAGTTTCGTCCTCTAACCAGTGTGTCTAATGGACGGGCATAACCATTGAACCCTTCCATTGCTACCGCTACGGGGCAGTCGTGCTTTTTCTCTTGTTTTTCGATCCGTGCAAAGAAAAGACGAAAACCTTCAGGATTGTGAGGAATGTCGAATTCGTCGAGTAGCTGACCAGTGGATAAACCAATGGCAACATTGTGGCTGTGACAACCGACATCGACACCGACGCGAAGTTCAAGGGGGACATTTACTGGCACGGGGGCTCCTTTGCATAGACAAGATGGATTGTCATCCTCGGGTCTCGTCTATTTACAGAGCCACGCAATCGGCACCATCCCGGTTGACCCGCCGGATGACGCAGATGACGGGGGCGGCATTTCGCAGTCAAGTGAGTCTGACTAAACAGGCCACTGACCCCACAAGCCACACCCCCGTCAACGTGCATTCTACCTTTTCCGGGAGCGGCTGTCATCTGCTAAAATCCGATGATAGACCCCTTTATCTTCTCCTGTGAAAACGAGGAGATTATCGTGGTTGTGATTGCGGTCGGCATCCGTCGTGATGGGGCCAGGGACGACATATACAACTTGACGAAGAAGCTGCTGCGGCTGGGGTTGTTGAATGAGTAGGAGGGAC
>JBAUMB010000036.1:0-3667 GCA_049578465.1 Anaerolineales bacterium | reverse complement strand
CCCCGTAGCTCAATGGATAGAGTGCCTGACTTCGAATCAGTAGGTTGTGGGTTCGAATCCCACCGGGGACACACAAATATGCCGGAAATAAAGTAAATATATGCCATATTTAGGCAAAAAAAAGAGTCTCCGTAATTGGAGACTCTTTTTTTGAAAGCTACCTGACAGCTACCCATTTTGTTGCCCGGCCTTTTCCTTATCAAGATTCTGATTCGTTGGGTCATAGGATGTTTTGCCTTCGCCCAGTTTCTTTAGCTCATTGCTGACATCGATTGGCGTGAGCAGTTCATCCAGTTTCTCAGCGGCTTCATCCTGCATCACAGGCAAAACGTGGCTATATGTGTTTAAAGTCAAGGTAATATCTGAATGTCCTAAACGCTCTTGGACTACTTTCGGATTGACACCTTGCTGCAACATCAGACTTGCCGCGGTATGTCGCAGATCATGAAAGCGCATATCAGGCAAACTTGCTTCTTTGAGCAATCTCTTGAAACTATGATACAGATTGCTTGGATCCAGCGGAGTTCCAATGGTAGAAGGAAAGATCATGTCACTTTCTGTCCAAGCATTTCCTGCAAGTTTCCGTTCTTCCATCTGGAAATCCTGGTGCTTGCGAAGTTTCTCGATAGTTGATATGCCTAATGCAATTACACGCCTGCCAGCAGCCGATTTTGGCTCGTTGAATTGCAATTCACCATGTAACCTTTGAAGTTGTCGCTGAATTCTTAATCGCCGATTTATCCAATCTAAATCAGACCACTTGAGACCAAGCAACTCACCCTCACGCAAACCAGTGGTAACTGCTAGCCAATAAAGAACCTCGAGGCGGTCTCCGTCTACGTAAGAGAGCAAAATACGAACTTGACCATCTGTTAGAGTTTTCATTTCCTTGCGTTTAACCTTGGGGCGGATTACAGCGAGAACTGGGTTTCTGCCAATCATGCCCGATCTAAGCGCCTGATTAAATGCTCGCCGCAACACCGAATGGATGAGCTGTACAGTTCGAGGGCTGGTTCCGCTATCCAACTTCTTGCTATACAAAGACTGAATGTGTCTCGGTTGTAGATCTTGCATCTTTATTCTTCCCAGAGCAGGAAGGATATGCTGCCGGACAATCTGTTTATATTGATCAATGGTTTTCGCACGAACTGAAGTCTCCGCTATCGCTAGCCATTCATTCAAATAAGCTGCCACGCTGGTTTGTGCGCCCGAGAGGCTCAGTCCATTCTCAACCTGAGCTTGCGTAATCCGCAACCATTCGCGACATTCCACTTGCGATTTGAAGTATTTGCTGATATGTTGGCCTTGGATGGTCACTTGCGCTACCCAGCGTCCGTCCTTGCGTTTATAAATACTGCCTTCGTTCTGACCTCTTTTTTTGATTGACATATTGTTATTCCTTTCTTTACGAAGAATATGGGCTTGCATTCTGTTTGCCTAAAGACTGCAAGCCCTTTGCGAAGTGATTTCTGGACGCAGCCTAGCCCTGTCCAGCCTGCTAGAGCACATGTAGAGGATGTAGAGGATCTATTAATTAAATATATATTTTTCTTTTTCTTTCTCCTTTGAAAGATTCTCTGATGTAAATTCTTGACCGATTGCTTCCCGAGATGGAATGTGTTGCACACCGCGCCAATAATTGCGTCCATTGATGGTAGTCCAGTTAAAGCCGCCTCCTTTCCATTCTTTAGCCAATGCCTGCGGAGAGATAGGCTTCATACCATTCCTAAAGCAATAACTGCGATATGCATCAGAGAGCGGGCCCGCTTGGGTTTGGAGGCCAGCACCTATCTCACATTCCGCGTCAAGGAAGTTTTGGACCGTATCGTTTTCTCTCTTGTAGCAGGCCGTGACATCTTTGACATCAGCAGGGATCAGGAAATGTCCCCGCTTTTGCAGTCGGCGATATCCTTCATGTGCCCAGTTGAATATTCCGGCACCTTCCTTTTTTATGAGATTCTTTAGGTTCAAATCCTTTTGGTCCTCCGGTAGCGGCGGCACCTCAACCACCTTTATCCTGCGGAAAAACCCACTGTCTGGGGGTATGGATGATGGGAGGCTGGTAGAAGCCCAGAAAAACTTGGCATGTGGAGTGTATTCAAAGTGATCCTTGTTTTTCTTCTCAAGCGTTACCGTCTCTCCACTGACCATCTTGTTCAGAAAATCAAGAGTTGTGGGATTGTTTGTGAACTGTTCTGCGGAATAAAGGCCGGTCTTGCCTACCACAATGGACATGGCAAACTTTGAACGTTCAAGGTCGGTGAGACCTAGTTGAGCCGCCTTATTTCCCAACATCGTCTTAAAACCTTCGATAAATACTGATTTACCGCATCCCGCGAGACCGATCAGCCATAAAAAGAGTTCATGTTTTGTTTCCTGAGTGAGACAATACCCAAAATACTCTTGAATAAGATTTTGCTCATCAGGTGAGAGCCTAGAAATTACCCTTAGCCAGTTTTCTGCTACTGCGTCTGGATCATAATCATAAGGAAGCGCTGTAGTTATGAAATTATCAAACCTGGAACGATTTAAGATCTGGGGTTGAATATCGCTGCTGGGGAGAGGTAAGATCATCGTACCTGTATCAAGATCAAGTGTACAGTTCTGGAAAGCTACTCGCCATGGATCTGAGTCGAAGTGTTCAGTCGCTCTATTTGTCTTTATTCTGCAAAACCCAATTACTGAATGCAATTGGGAGGATGTCGGACGGCAACCTTCATCCCTTGCTTTTTCCAGTATTTTAGTGACTTCTTGCTCTACCTGGGTAGGTGAGATTTCACTCCAAACTCCGAGCGTATCTTGCGCATATCTTCGAAAGCAACCTAGACCGTAAACAGTGTTGGGATATTGCTTTATCCAACGTTCAGCCAATTCAGGATCGGTGGGTTTTGCAACCTTGCCTTTTGTGCCTTTGTGTGTAAATTTCCTTTGAGTTTTTGTTGAGCTTGTGGTATGATTATTTTTATCCATAGCTAATCTCCTTCGTTGATGTTGGTGGTTACCGGATGGTTGACGTCTCTTCGCTGGAACGGAGGGACGTTTTTTGATTCATTAGATGATGGTTTATTCGTTCATCGCGTTTTGTGTTTCTGACGACTATCAAAATTGATGATCACTCCATCGTTTTGATTTCTAGTGATGAAGTTTTCCAAATCCTGCTGTTTGACTCTAACTACCTTGCCAAACCTCACGCTGGGTATTTCGCCTTGGGCGATCAAACGATAGGAAAGGGCTTTTGAAATCTTCAAAATATTGGCAATATCTGATGCCTTCAAAAAATTTGTATTCATGAGACCTCCGAAGAATAAAGTTTTGATATCGAAATCTCTAACTTACGGATATGTTTGCTTTTGGCAGGATCGGGAAGCTACTCCTTTCTATAGAGAAAATGATAGAAATTTTGTTCTATATTGCTCAATTATGCCATCAAGCACTGTTTTTGTCAACGATATGCGCATAGGCGGCTCAAAGATGTGCGCATGATGAGTGAAAGGCAGCCTTCTGGCGCTGAAGGCTGCCCTAATCTGCGAAACAGCTTATCTGTCGGCTGCCGACAGTTCGATCCTCACTATCCGACTCTAAACTGTTTTTGCATAGGGAGAATCTCCACCAACAGCTTTCGGGTGTAAGCGATCTGCACGATCACGTCCTTGTCTTTTTGCGTTAC
>JBAUMB010000035.1:0-25112 GCA_049578465.1 Anaerolineales bacterium | reverse complement strand
GCGACTCTCCAAAACGGAAAAGAAATATTCAATTGAACGGTATCAGGCTGAACGTCACGCGGGCGGATGCGGTTTCTCATTTCGGCTGATTCTATGCGCGGTAGGGATTCTGTCAAGGGCACAACTTCAGCGCAATGAATAAGGATAACCATCACTGGAAGCTCGAAAAGCGCGAATGATATAATCCGCCGCAACTATCTTTCGCAAGGAGAAAATCATGGCATATACAAATGTTAAGGTTCCCGCAGGCGGAGCCAAGATTTTGGTCAAAGATGGAAAATTACAGGTTCCCGATAATCCCATCATCCCGTTTGTGGAAGGCGACGGCACGGGCCGCGATATTTGGCGCGCCTCGGTGCGTGTGTTCGACGCGGCAGTTGAGAAAGCTTATCAAGGCAAACGCAAAATCCATTGGATGGAAGTTTATGCAGGCGAGAAATCATTCAAGCAATTTAATTCATGGCTTCCCGATGAAACAACTGATGCTTTCAAAGAATTCTTGGTCGGGATTAAAGGTCCGCTCACGACTCCGATTGGTGGTGGCATCCGTTCATTGAATGTTGCGCTTCGCAAAATCCTTGACCTGTATGTTTGTCAGCGGCCAGTGCGTTGGTACAGCGGTGTGCCTTCCCCCGTTAAACATCCTGAGTATGTGGACATGGTCATCTTCCGCGAGAATACGGAAGATATTTATACCGGCATCGAATTTCAGTATGGCACCGACGACAATACAAAGTTTATGAAATTGTTTAAGGAAGCCTTTCCGAAAGAATATGCCAAGATGCGCTTCCCCGATACGGCAGCAGTCGGCATCAAACCGGTTTCCGTTGAAGGGACTGAACGTTTAGTGCGCGCTGCGATCCAATGGTCGCTCGATAATAAACGCAAGAGCGTGAATTTTGTTCACAAGGGCAATATCATGAAGTTCACGGAAGGCGCGTTCAAGGATTGGGGTTATGCACTTGCCAAGCGCGAGTTCCGCAAGCAAATTGTCACCGAACGCGAAACATGGATTCTGGGCAACAAGGAAAAAGATTCAAATCTCTCGGTCGAAGAAAATGCCAAGATGATCGATCCCGGTTTCGATATGATGAGCCCTGCACAGCAAGGCGATATTAAGAAAGAAATTGAAGAAGCCTTGAAGTTGTGGGGTACGCATGGCGATGGCAAATGGAAGAAGATGTTGTTGATCAAAGACTCAATTGCCGATGTGAGTTTGCAATTCACACTGATCCGTCCGCGCGATTATGACGTGATCGCGACATTAAACCTGAACGGCGATTATTTATCGGATGCATTAGCTGCGCAAGTTGGCGGCATCGGAATAGCTCCAGGCGCGAATATCAATTACGTCACGGGTCACGCCATCTTTGAAGCGACACATGGCACCGCGCCGAAATACGCCGACCTTGATAAAGTCAATCCCGGCTCGGTGATTCTCTCCGGCGAAATGATGTTCCGCTATTTGGGCTGGACCGAAGCTGCGGACTTAATTGTCAAAGGCATGGAAGGTGCCATCAATGCCCGCACGGTGACATATGATTTTGCGCGCTTGATGGATCATGCCACTGAAGTAAAATGCTCCGAGTTTGGCGACGCGATCATCAAACATATGTAGATCATCAAAATCAAAAAGGTCATCTCATTTCGAGATGACCTTTTTGATTCAGCGATTAACGAATTAAGGTGTCGGTGTAAGAGCCGGCGTTGAAGTGACCGACAGCTTCGCGGCGTCTGCGGCGGTTTGCGGCATTCCGTTCATGATCCAACGCATGAACACGTCAATCACATCCGGTGAGAGATGACCATTCGGCGGCATGGCGCGGATGAGAGTCTGCGTTGGGTTGTTCGGATCGGGAATCGAATGTCCCTGAATGACTTGCAACAAATAACTATTTGAATTGCTCGCGATCACATCGTTGGCTTTGTGGTCGCCGGTATGCAGAATATCAACATACGAATCCATCAGGAGATTATTGTTGGTCTGTCCAGCAACGTGACATGATAAGCAATAGCGTTTGACAATTGGCTCAATGTGAACATCGTACGATGGGACTTCACCTTTTGTCAACGGTGGGAAAAGTGGTTTGAGCACCGGCGCGACAAAGCGGTCATCCCACGAATAGCGTATGAAGGTCACGATGTTATCGATGTCGCTCGCTGAAAGCTGACCACCATAGGCTTTGCCGAACGGCGTCATGCCTGCTTCAGGTCGCCCGTATGCAATGACTTGAGCTAAAGCGGCATCATCCAATGTATATAAAACGTCGGTACTATGAATGGCAGGAATCAATTTTCCTTCCAAGCCTTTCACGCCGGTAATCTGTGTGACGGTTCCATCCGCCCCATGACAGCTTGTGCAGTTCGTGGAATATAAATCTTGGCCAGCACTGATCTGATCAACGAGCGTGGTGGCAACAACAGTTATCTGCGCTGGTGGTTGAGGAAATATGCCTAATACCGCGCCGGTCAATCCAATCGTTAAGATGGACGCAATGACCGTTGTCCAAATCATGATTTTGGTCGAAATATTCTTGAACACGAAACTCATCAAGAATAACGAGATGATCGCCACGCCGGGAATCACCAAGCCGGCAATCGCTTGAAGAACTCCTGGAATTGTTGAGCCGCTGCTCAACACTGTCGGAACGTCCGCCATCAACGTTAGCATCACAATGTCTACTACGATGATCGCCATCACAGAAATCGGCAGGACGCGTTTGCCATAATAACGCGAAGGATTGCGTTCAATGAATGGCATTAACACCAAGATAAGGATGGCAAGGCCGGGCACCATTACCGTAGCAATCCATTCGATCTTGCCTAGAACTGGAATCTGTCCATATAGCGCGAGGAATTTAAATAGAAAGAGGAAATACCATTCCGGGCGCGGAATGTAGGTTGTGTCGCTGGGGTCCACTTTGGGCTGAGCGCCCACGCCGATAAAGGTCGCCAATAAAATCAATAAAACAAAAATCCCAAACGAGACGATCAAATCTTTGAAGATGCTATCGGGCCAGAAGCGTTCGCCTTTGTTGAGTTCGTGTTCGTAACGTTCTTTGATTTTCTTTTTGGTTTCATTGTTCATAGCGGTTCCTCAATCTTCCTTCGCTGGGAAGTTAGACTCGCCATGTTTGATGATGAGATATAAATGCGCGCCGATCAATCCTGCCAAGGCGGCTGGCAACATCCAAACGTGAGCGGCAAAGAATCGTTGTAAGGTGAGCGCGCTCAAATCCTCACCGCCGCGCAACGCTTTGAGAATGAAGTCGCCCATGAATGGAACGCTTCCCGCAATCTGCGTGCCGACGGTGGTCGCCCAATAGGATTGTTGATCCCACGGCAAAAGATAACCGGTGAATCCCATGCCGAGCGTAAGGATGAACAATCCGATGCCGACCAGCCACGTCAACTCGCGCGGATATTTGAACGAAGCTGTTACAAAGACTCGCAACATGTGAATGAAGACCACGATGATCATCAAGGTCGCGCCCCAATGGTGGATGCCGCGAATCAGCCAGCCAAACGCGACGCCATTCATAATATAATTGATGCTGTCGTAGGCGTGATCGGGCGAAGGCGTGTAATAGACCAACAGGAAAATTCCCGTCACGCCTTGCAGGATAAATAAAAATAAACTCGCCGAGCCGAGCGTGTTCCACCAGGTACCTTTCGGTTCAGGACGGTCGAGTATATTTTTGTAAAGATCATTTAATCCGATTCGTTCGTCGAGCCATTCGTAAACTTTTTTCCACATGATTAGCTTTCCTTGTAATAAATTTCGAGGATGCCATCATTCGTTAAACGGAAATCCGTATATCGGTCGAGGGGACGAGGCGGCGGACCAGCCAGCACTGTGCCATCTTTGCTGAACTTTCCATCATGGCATGGACAAATAAATGCCTGCGCGTCATCCTGCCAATTGACGGTGCAACCTAAGTGTGTGCAGCGGCTATTGAAAATAATCATATCGGTTGCGTTATCCGATTTGCGAATCACGAACCCGCCATGGCTGGTGGAGGTGCGTTCCCAGCCATTGACTTCGACGATTGCGAATGAGAATGGATAGGGTTTGCCCACTTGCATATCTGCGAGTTTGCCGATGGAAATCCACGATTCTTTCGCGCTCGACTTGAAAGCAGGATCGAGCAAATAGGCAATGGCTGGCACTCCAATTGCCACTCCGATGATTCCCCCGATGATGCCTGCCACAGCTATGAAAAAGCCGCGGCGGCTGATGTCACCTTCAGACATACCACCTCCAAGAATTCGAGTTGTTGAAATTCAAAAAAATTCTTTACCAAATAATTCTTACAATTGGTTTGTAATTATACGGCGAGTTTAGTTAGAAACGTATCCGGATTATAAGAGTCGGACTGCTCTTTATTGGAGGAAATGTGGACTGAAATAACGAGGATGATTGTCACCTTCTGGGGCTGAACCTCTATAAGATAATCGCCCAGTTTTTTGTGGAACAAGTATCACTCTCTTCGCAACGATAACTCAACACGAGGTAAAATATAGGCTCATGTATGACTTCTCCAAGGAGGCACAGATGGGCTTGAAACGAAACGTCAGCTTGGCGACGGCCTTGCGATATAAAGGTCAAGGCCCAATGCTGACGTATGTTTTGCATCGCATCGGCGGGCTGGGCATGGCCATCTTTATCACGATCCATATCCTGTCATCTTTCGTGGGCGGAAAAGTCGGAGTCTTCACCAACTCCATTTACGAAAACTGGATTTTCCAAATTTTCATTTTCTTCTTTGTTTTATTTCATGCCATCAACGGATTACGTATTACTATTCTCGATCTGTTTCCAAAGCTGATCGAGAATCAACGCGAAGCCATCTGGATCGAATGGGCAGTGTTCATTCCCATTTATGGGATGGCGGTCTACGTGATCATCCGCACGGGATTGGGAGGCTGACATGACGACTCCAACAAAATCCAGAACTGTGCCGCTCACAAAACGCGGACTGACCTTTGAAATGATCATGTGGCTCTTCACGCGTCTCTCTGCGCTGGCAATGTACGCGTTGATTCTCTTCGCCATCATCGGCGCGCTGATCATGGGCGCACGCACGCAAATGAATCTGGCGGATATATTACGCTGGGGATTTATGCCCAATGTGACTCATATACGAAATACGAATGTTCCTGATCTTGCACTGTGGGCATCACCTTTCTGGAAAACCATCGCCAGCTTATTGGTTCTCATTGCTACGGCGCATGGCGTGCATGGATTAGTGGTAATCTGCGATGATTATATTGTGAAACCGTTGGGACGACAGATCGTTCGTTATATCAGCATCGTCTTTATGATCGCAATGATTATTATTGGCATTTATGTAATATGGATTTCCTAGGAGTTCTTTCATGGCAAATGTTCATCAATTTGACGTAGTTGTCGTCGGCGCAGGCGGCGCGGGACTCATGGCAGGTCTCTACGCTTCGCGCGGTGCGAAGACTGCCGTTATCAGCAAGTTATATCCCACGCGTTCACACACCGGCGCAGCGCAAGGCGGAATCAGCGCGGCGTTCGGCAACACCGAAGAAGATCATCCCGAGTGGCACACGTATGACTCGGTGAAAGGTTCCGATTATCTCGGTGATCAGGATGCGATCGAGTTCATGTGCAATGAAGCGATTGATGCAGTACTCGAACTCGAACACATGGGTCTGCCGTTTGACCGTACACCCGAGGGCCGCATCCTGCAGCGTAACTTTGGCGGACATACCAATAACCTCACCGGCAAACCCGTCCGACGCGCGTGCCACGCCGCCGACCGCACCGGTCATATGATTCTTCAAACTCTTTATCAACAATGCTTGAAGAACAAAGTCAATTTCTTCGATGAATATCAAGCGCTGGATTTACTTCTTGTCAATGGAAAAGCCGCGGGCGTGGTCGCAGTTGAACTCGCAACCGGCGAGATTCACACGTTTCATTCTAAAGCCGTCATCTTCGCCACCGGTGGACATGGTCGCATCTTTGAAGTGACCTCGAACGCCTACGCATACACCGGCGACGGTGCCTCGATCCTTCTGCGCCGAGGCTTGCCGCTTGAAGATATGGAGTTCTTCCAGTTCCATCCGACCGGCATTTATAAATTAGGTATTCTTATTACCGAAGGTGTGCGCGGCGAAGGCGGGGTTTTGATCAATGGCAAGGGTGAACGCTTCATGCCGAAGTATGCGCCGCACGTGAAAGATTTGGCTTCGCGTGATGTTGTCTCGCGTGCAATCTATACTGAGATCCGCGAAGGACGTGGCGTCAATGGACAGAATTATGTTTATCTCGATGCCCGTCCAGACTCGGTGATGAAATATGCGGCGGCAGATGGACGCACGAATTCCGATGGCTCGCCGTATACGATCACTGCCGAAGAAATGTTAAAGAAACTTCCCGACATCGTAGACTTCAACCGCGTCTATCTCGGCATTGACCCAATGACTCAGATGATGCCGATCCAGCCGACGGCGCATTACACGATGGGCGGCATCCCGACCAATAAATTTGGCGAAGTGGTCATTGACGAAAAGAATACGGTCTATCCCGGACTTTATGCGGCAGGCGAATGTGCTTGTGTTTCCGTCCATGGTGCGAATCGACTTGGCACAAATTCATTGCTCGATCTCATCGTCTTCGGCAAACACGCGGGCTTGCGTGCGGCTGAATATGCCAATCAAGCCGATTTTCAAAATTTACCGGATGATCCAACAACCGAGGCACGCGCTCAATTTGATGGACTCCGCAACGGGTCCGGGAAAGAGAACGCTTTCGATATCAGCCGCGAGATGAAGAAGGTCATGTTCGATGAAGTCGGAATTTACCGATCTGGCACGGTGATGGAATCCGCTATTGATAAAGTCCTTGAAATGAAGGAACGTTTCAAGGATGTACGTGTGAGTGATACTGGAAAGATATTCAACACCGAATTGCTCAACGCCTGGGAATTGGGCAACATGCTCGATGTGGCTGAGCTGATAGCGATCTGCGCGCTGAACCGCACGGAGTCGCGTGGCGGGCACACGCGCGAGGATTACCCGAACCGCGATGACAAGAACTGGTTAAAACATACCTTGGCTTGGAAGAAGAACGGAAAAATTGAGATTGGATATAAGCCGGTAGTGATTACGAAATATCAACCCAAAGAGCGAGTTTATTAGTAGAGGTTCCCATGCAGGTAACACTAAAAGTTTTTCGTTACAACCCTGAAGTCGACAAGAAGTGGCATTACGAGACGTACAATCTCGATGTCGAAGAGACCGAACGCATTTTGGATTTGCTCGAATTGGTCAAAGGTCATCACGATGGTACATTGTCGTTCCGTCGCTCGTGTGCGCACGGCGTGTGCGGCTCGGACGCGATGCGCATCAATGGTCGCAACATGCTGGCGTGTAAAACGTTGGTGCGCGATGTCGGTGATAAGATCACGGTCGAGCCTTTGCTTGGATTGAAAGTTGTCAAAGATTTGATCGTGGATATGGAGCCGTTCTTTGATAATTACAAAAAAGTTCTACCATATTTCATTAACGAATCGCCGCTTCCCGCCGATGGAAAAGAGCGGCTTCAATCTCCCGAACAACGCGCTCGCTTTGACGAAACCACCAAATGTATTTTGTGTGCGGCTTGCACCACCTCTTGTCCATCGTTTTGGGGAAGCGATGATTATCTGGGTCCCGCCGCGCTGGTCACCGCGCATCGCTTCATCTTTGACAGCCGCGATGAAGCCGCCTCGGAACGATTGCAAATTATCAGCGAGACATCCGGCTTGGCGCGTTGTCACACGGCCTATAACTGCACGATGGCTTGTCCGCGCGATATTCACATCACAAAAGCCATCGGAGAATTGAAACTAGCAACATTGACCGGCAAAGTGGATTAGTGTTAGTGAATAGAGAATAGATGGTGTCAAGCCGCGCGATAAGCGCGGCTTGACTATTTAAAACCTAAAAAATCGTTATAATATATTGGTCTATTTAGGAGGTTTTAATTTAATCCACTTTCTGTTATCTACATTTTTTAGTAGATATTTATAAGCGATTAATCCCTAGGATTTTTACAAGTATTTTAAATAATTTAGGGCTTGAAAAGTCTTGAATAAAGACAATTGTTGATGCTATTCAATCAACGGAAATGGTCGGGACTGTGGAAAGAATGGTTAATAATTTTTCTGGCGGGATAATATATGGAATCTTTAGTACTTTTGCTATTCTTTATTTCTGCAATCAAATTAACAATTCAAGACGTAGAATCGGAAAGCAGAGCCGGACATTGGACACCTTTTCGGATGCCGAGCAATCCCGTTTGACCCCCGCAAAAATTGTAAGAGATAGCTTGCTTGGAATATTTAGTTGTATGTTTTGGATCTTAGTTTTGTTGGTAGTAGGCTTTTTGTTGATAAGGTTAGCTGCTTATATAATGAATTTCAAAAACTGAGCGGACATGTATAAACGATAAATCCTTTTTTGCCAAATCCAAAATGTTTAGCAAAATCAGGTTTTATTCTCCAAACAACTTTTCGATCAATCCTTGTTTCTTCATCGGCGGCGGCGTAATGCCTTCTTTTGGAATTCCCAGCAAAATCACGGTGATATTGTCATGACCGCCGCGCTCGTTGGCTTTGTCAATCAAATCTTCCGCCATGGATTTTAGATTACTGCGCGTGTTGATGACGTGCAAAATCTCATCGTCCCAGATCATATCGGTCAAGCCGTCCGTGCAAAGCAGAAGCACATCACCGGGATGAAGCCGCGTGCCTTGATTCTTTTTGGCCTCATCAGCGGATTCTTTCGGCTTGAGATATAAACGAAAATCCACGCCGGGCAATTCGACCGAACCCAGATGTCGTCGAATGACATGCACATTGGGATGATTGCGCGCTTCATCGGGTGTGATGATGCCTTTCTCGATCGCTTCCTGGACCCAAGAATGGTCAACCGTTAAACGCTGGATTTTCTCATCCCGGATAAGATAGATGCGCGAATCGCCTACATAACCGGTATAAAGTTTATCCTCGGCGATCCACACGCAGACACAGGTTGAGCCCATGCCTTGCTGATCATCCTTGCTTGCTGAACGAGATGCGATAGCTTGGCTTGCCGTGTCAACCGCCGACTCGATCATCTCAAGCGGTTTTTTGCCGTTGCTTTCCGCCACTTTCTGGCTGATGTAATTGACCGCTAACTCTGCGGCGACTTCACCAGCGCGGTGTCCGCCGATGCCATCAGCTACCACGGCAAACACAGCCGGAAATCCGTCGTCAGTTGTAAAAGACGAGACGGCGTAGCGGTCTTCGTTATTTTTACCGCTTCGTCCGGCGTGACTGAGGGCGGCCACGTTTAAATGGGCGCGTTGTGTTCGATTCATGCCGCAGTTATTCTCTCGTGATCTTTGGTTCCTTGGCTGACGGAGGCTTCTTAAGCTGGAACCGGAAGACTAATTGTCCGAAGTGTATCACATCCCCGTGCTGGAGGGTGTAGCCCTCTTTTCTTATTGAATCGTAATTGACCCACGTCCCGGCAACGGAGCCTTCATCTCGAAGTCGAAAAATGCCATCCTCGGATTGAGCAATGCGGGCGTGACGAGGCGCAATGGATGGGTCATCCAAAACAATGTTCGCTTGCGCCGGGTCTGTTCCGAAGGATGTTTCATTTTCAGTAAGCGGAATCGGATTGCCGGTCATCGGTTCGAGGTCTGGGCGGAGGCGGATGAGAGATGCCGGTGCATTGATCGGTTTGACGTTTCCTCTTCGAGGACGCGTCCGTTTCTTTTTTTCTGCGGAAGATGTTTCAACCGCAATCGCAACCGGCTGCGTGAGCGGATCGATATTTGCGCGGCGGGATTTTTGTGCGCTGGCAAAGGCTAATTGCAATCGCGTGATCAGGAGAATCAGCAATAGCGCAATACCTGCAAATCCGATTGCGCCATAAGTAATGGTTTGACGATATTTTGCAAACAACGCGGAGATTCCGTGCGGCGCTTGGATCACCGTAACCATCACCGGAATTTCCATGCTGGTTTTGTTCAACCCTAATGTGTCCACTGCCGCTACCGCAATCTTGTGTTCGCCGCTGGTGGTGAAGCCGCTAACATCCCATGTGAATTTATCAAACGGCGGCTTCGTGTTTTTAGCCACAGCTTGACCATCTACAAATAAAGTGGTGCTGGCGAGCGGCCGTGTGTGCCCATCCGGAAATTCGATAATGATGTCTATCTCTTGGGTAGTAGGCACAAGGATTTGCGTATTGTACGGATCGTTTTTTGGCGGCTGGCGCGTGATCTGTAGAGGCGGCGAAACCAAAATCGGATTCGGCGGTTCGATATCTACTGAGAATGTCTGCTCATCGGATTTGATCACCGCACCGGCATTGTTCACCTGCACGCTCAAGGTATGCTGTCCGCCCGTTGATACTGCCGATGCGTATTTGAGTAAATATAATTTCCGCAGAGGGGCAAAATATGTTTCGGGATCCGGGTAATCTTTTCCAGACGAAAAATAAAACGCGCCGCCCGTCTGTTCGGCGAGCTGACTAAATGCCGCCGCGCTGGTAGTAGCTTGGTACTCATCCAAGTCGGCGAGCCACACGAAGACATGGATGCGATTTTGAATGGCAGTTTGAATCAGCGGCTGAAGCTCGGTATCCACATTCGGATCGTCCATGTGCGGTGTGATAAACAACACGGCACGCTTTGTACCTGAATGCGCTCCTTGCGCAACCGCAGTATCTAGTGCAATCGAAAGTGATTGCAAATTCGGTGTGGTCGCATGGAAATCGGGCTGGAATGAATTTAAACTCACCAGCCAATCTTTGGAGTTTGCATGTGTAATGATCGCGCCGGCAAGCGTAACCAGACTGAGATCATCCTGCTGGTCGGCGGGCCGCGCCTGTGCCCATGTGCTGAGCGATTGCGTGATCCATTGAAAGCGGGATGTGCCGGTTGTGTCGCGAAGCCCCAACACAGGTCCGGGATTAACCGCCACTACAATTTGTATGGGGATGTTCAAATCGCTCAGAGCGGTGATCGGAAGCGGCTTATCATCTTCCACTACATTTACATCCCCCGGCTTGAGTCCGCTTACGAACGCGCCGGAGGCGTCGAACACATCCATGAATGCGGAGACGGTTGGAAAGTTCGATACATCGGCTGGATAGAGAATCGCTTCGGCTTGCCCTTGCGCGCGGACGGGCAAGCTCCAACCAATCAACAGGCTCAGACTGAAGAGGGTGATAAGGAATTTACGCATTGGTCGGTAAAGCAACCGGCGCTGGTTCTTCTTCTTTTGGTTTCGTAATGCGGAGATAAGTTAGCGTCCACAGCGATTGCAAATACGTCATCAAGATCCCGTTGGCAAACCATGAGATAGGAATGTAAGCGCAAAGAATGCATGCAAACGCAACAATCCATGGCGTAAAGGAAAAGTTTAGGTTGTTCATGTTGGCGATGAACGCGATGACCAATGGAACCATAACGACCAAAAGCGGCAAAGCGATAACAATCCCAGCTACGACACTAATGACGATTGTAATTAACCAGATGATCAGAATGGGACCGAGATTCTTTGTCAACACTTCCCAGCCGCGTCTGAATCCATCCAAGATAGATTTGTTTTCAAGCACAATGGCGCGCTCGGCTTGCGTCGAAATAAATCCAAGAATGATGGCGAGGATAAAAATAATGCACATTAACACACACAGCACAGGCAATAAAATCAATAAACCAGATGCGCTTGGATTATCTTTCATAAGCGGTATCAAGGCAATCAAAAAACCAACAACAATAATGATGGTTGCAACCGCAAACGGTGCACCGATCAAAAACGATAACCAAAACACGCGCCAAAAATAAGGCGTGCTTTCTTTCCATAATTCGCCGAAGGTAAGTTTCTCCGCGCCCGCGTCTGCTTCCGCCGATCCTTTGATCAAGCCGATGCGTCCCATCGTTCCGAGAAAAATTTCCACGAGAACGATGACGCAGACAACTGCGAGCACGACCGCTGCAAATTTCCAGATGAAGGTTGGGTCATTGAATAAACTTGCGAATCTATATGCCTGATCCATTATCGCCGGAGGTAGGTTGGGCGTTGGATTCGAGAATCCGTTTCCGTTGGTCTGGAAATTATTATTGAAGTTGAAACTTCCGCCTCGGCTGGTGCCGCAAGCGGCAAGGATGCCAAAGATCCACAGCACCTTGAATTTCCATGTGATCTTCCACGCGTTCTTGATGACTTCACCGTAATCCATTGTTCCCTCCGTTAGGAAATTAATTAATTTACCGATTACTTCGGATTCGCATCAATGATTTCGTGATCGTCACTGTCCGATTCGTTTCTCGATGACGGCAACTGAACCCATTGATGCAAACCGGCCCATGCTAGAAACATTCCACCGGTTGCCGTGCCGGTCACAGAGAAAGGCACACCGGCCACAACTCCCATTACCAAGCCTTTGGCAATTGCCGGTCCCCATTCGTCTTTTGCCAAATAGCGTTGGACTAATGTGGTTACAGCAAAACACAATCCGCCCACGATCGGTGCAGTAATGACCCACACTTCGGGACCCGCCAGTTCCGGCAGGTCAAAAAGATTATCCAGTAAGATCGTGACTAAAGCGGATAGCGGATGGATCGGTGAGGCCGGTATCGGACTGTGGTTGAGATTCAAGCGCGGACGGCGCGGTTCGATTTGGTTAGTCATTTTATTCTCCAATCATTAACCTATCAATAATTGTAAAAAGCCTATTCCCATTCAATCGTAGCGGGCGGCTTGCTCGTAATATCATACACCACTCTATTGATTCCGTGGACTTCGTTCACAATACGATTCGAAACTTTCGCCAAAAGATCGTTCGGCAAACGCGCCCAATCGGCAGTCATAAAATCTTCGGTGGTCACCGCGCGAATCGCGGCGACTTCCTGATACGTGCGCTGGTCGCCCATCACGCCGACGGAATTCACCGGCAATAAAACCACGAACGCTTGCGATAAATCCGAATCTTTGCCGATTAAATTTGCTTTGGATAATTCATCCTGGAAAATCGCATCCGCGGCGCGCAAATGATCCAAGCGTTCATCCGTTACTTCACCCAGACAACGTACGCTCAAGCCCGGACCCGGAAACGGCTGCCGCCAAACCATTGCTTCCGGCAATCCAAGCGCTTCGCCGACCGCGCGCACTTCATCCTTGAACAAGTATCTCAGCGGCTCGACCAAATCGAATTGCATATCTTCCGGCAACCCGCCGACGTTGTGATGCGTCTTGATGCGTTCCGCTTTGTTTCGATCCGGCGCAGACGATTCAACCACGTCGGGATAAATCGTTCCTTGCACTAAGAACTTTGGCGAGCCAAGTTGTTTTGCCTGCTCTTCAAAAATGCGAATAAACTTTTCACCGATGATTTTTCTTTTTTGTTCGGGTTCGGTGATGCCTTTCAAAGCGTTGATAAAATCATCGCTGGCATCCACCGCGATCAATTCGGTATGCATTTTTTCGCGGAAGGTTGTCACGACTTGTTCTGCTTCACCTTGACGCAACAATCCGGTATCCACAAAGACCGCGACCAATTGATCGCTAATCGCTTTATGAACCAACGCGGTTGCCACCGATGAATCCACGCCGCCGCTGACCGCCGCCAGCACGCGTTGATTCCCAACTTGTTTCTGAACGCGTTGAATCGAATCTTCGATAATGGAAGCGGGAGTCCAATCCGGCGTTGCTTCGCAAATCTCCACCGCAAAATGTTTGATCACTTCTGATCCATTTAACGTATGTTTCACTTCGGGATGAAATTGCATGCCGAAATATTTTCTTTGCATATCGCCCATCGCTGCAAAGGGACTATTGCTGCTCTTTGCCAATGCGATGAATCCATCCGGCATTTTCGTAATGCGGTCACCATGTGACATCCAAACAGTAGACAGAACGGATAATGCGGAAGGCATCAAAGGCTCAATCAGTGCAGAACCATATTCGCGTTTTGCGGACGCGTCTACTTGTCCGCCAAGTGCATGAGTCAGCGCTTGCATTCCATAACAAATACCTAAGATGGGTAAACCCGATTCAAAAATATATTTTTGAATGAAAGGCGCGTTCGATTCATAAACGGATTTTGGTCCGCCAGAAAGAATAAAACCTTTTGGCTTGATAGATAAAATTTTTTCCGCAGGCGCATCCCACGGAAACAATTCGCAATAGACATGCGCTTCGCGCACGCGCCGCGCAATCAGTTGAGCATACTGAGAACCGAAATCTAAAATTGCAATAGAGCTTGTCATTGAAAAACAATCTTTCCATCATCCATTGAAGCGATACATGCTAATGATACAACCGGAAGATTTAATTGCTTGAGCGCAGCGCGTCCGCCCTCAAAACGTTTTTCGATCAATGTGCCGATGCCGACGATCTTTGCGCCCGCGGCTTCCGCGAGACGGACGAGTCCGAGGATGGTTGCGCCGGACGCAAGAAAGTCGTCAATGATCAACACTTTTTCTCCGCCCGCTAAATATTCAGGAGAAATAATGAGTTCGACCATGCGGCCCTTTGTATGCGAGGGCGCCAATGTTAAATAAACTTGATCGGGCATGGTGATTGGTTTTGTTTTGCGCGCATACACCACCGGCAGTCCGAGATGAAGCGCCGTGGTCAGCGCAGGTGCGATGCCTGAGATTTCGGCAGTCAACACTTTGGTCGCGCCGAGATGCGCAAAGCGCCGCGCAAATTCTTTTCCGCACAAATCCATCAACGCCGCGTCCACTTGATGATTAACGAAACTATCCACTTTGAGAATTCCACCGCCAAGCACTTGCCCATCCCGCAGAATTCGTTCTTCCAGTTCTTTCATGACCTGCCTCCCGAAGTTTTAGTATAGACATATTGATTTTACGACATTCGCTCGCAATGTGCCAACTATGATTCATTGATTCATTTGGCAATCATGCTCGGATTTTAGTCTGTGTTAGAATTTATCCGTGACGAAACGAACGTTGCTTTTGCTCGCATCCAACTCGCCGCGTCGCAGAGAATTGCTTGCCCTCGGCAATTGGATGTTCAGCGTCTCGGTCTCCAACGTGGATGAAAGTCAACGAACCGGCGAAGCGCCTGCGTTTTATGTTCTGCGGCTGGCGGAAGCAAAAGCGCGTGCCGCGATTCCAAACGCGCGGCCCGAACAAATCATTATCGGCGCAGACACTTCGGTCGTAGATAGAAACAGGATTCTCGGCAAGCCCAAAGATATGATGGAAGCTACCTCCATGCTCAAGTTTTTGCGCGGACATGCGCATCAGGTTTATACGGCTTTAGCGGTTCTGCGGATGCGCGATGAAAAACTCATTACTGATTTATGCGTGACCGATGTCCCGATGCGGAACTACACTGATGAAGAGATCGAAGCGTACGTTCTGAGCGGCGATCCGCTCGATAAAGCCGGAGCGTATGCGATTCAACATTCCGGATTTCATCCGGTGGAAAGCATGAAAGGCTGTTACGCGTCCGTGATGGGATTGCCGCTGTGTCATCTCCTGCGCGTTTTACAAAAAATGGATGTCGCTTTTGACCGTGATATGCCCGCAGCCTGTCAATCTTTTTTACAATATCAATGTCCTGTCTCACGCGCCATCCTGCGCGGCGAACAGGTTGGATGAAAAGGTAAAAGCATGAAATTAATTTATTGGATCATTTGCATTTCGATCTTCCTCTTGCTGACGGCTTGCGCACCCGCTGTAGTCAATGGCACGCCTCAACCAACGAATTGTTTCTTGTGCGGCCAGCCTTCACCAACTTTGTTATCACCTGAGGTTACTGTCGTTCATGTGCCTCAGGCGGAATCCGTGATTCAGGCTTATCTCAACGCACTCAAGAATAATGACTATGCCACAATGTATGCTTTATTATCGAAGGCTAGTCAAAGTTCCATCACTCAAGCAGACTTTGGTAAAAAATACGACACTGCGCTTAATACAATGAGCGCCAGCAAATTGGATTATCAACTGCTCTCGGAACAACTGAGTCCAACCAACGCGCAAGTCAGCTTTCAGATCACGTATCACACTGCGTTGGTTGGCGATATTCAACGCACCATCATTGCCAATTTGGTTTTGGATTCGGGCCAATGGCGCATCCAATGGTCTCCCACTTTGATCCTGCCTGAATTAACCGGCAATGATCTATTGGCGATGGATTACCAAATCCCGTCACGCGGCAACATCTATGATCAAAACGGTTTGCCCATCGCCCAGCAATCGGACGCGTATGCAATCGGCGTCATCCCCGGTCAACTGGGCAAAGCCGCCGGGTCAGTGGACGTTGAACTCTCCAGACTGATGAATGTACCGCCGGATGCTGTTCACAATCTTTATGCAGATCAGGTGCCTGATTCTTATGTTGGCATTACTGAGGCTACACAAGATGACATCGAAAAGGCGCAATTGGATTTAAGTCTGACCGGTTTGGAAACTACCAAATATACTTCTCGCTTTTATTTTGATCAGGGCATTGCGCCGCAAGTAGTTGGATATACCCAGTTGATCTCGCCTGATCAACTTAACGCCTATCGTCGTCTCGGTTATCAAGGCAGTGAACTGATCGGTCAGGCTGGCATTGAAAAATCCATGGAGCAATATCTGGCTGGCAAACACGGCGGCACGCTATACGTCACAGATCCGAACGGCCAGCTCATCACCAAGGTCGGTTCAAGCGATGCGCAACCGGCCGATTCAGTTTATCTAACAATCGATAAAAACCTGCAATTTTATGCCCAGCAAGCGCTCACTGATTATGACGGTGCGATCGTTGTGATGGAAATGAATACGGGCAAAGTCTTGGCGATGGCTTCCTCGCCGGAATACGACCAGAATCTATTCAACTCCGACAATACCAACAGCCAATATCTTTTGAATGATTTGCTCAGTCGAACCGACCAACCGCTCGTCAACCGCGCCACGCAGGGCGAGTATCCGTTGGGATCGGTGTTCAAAATCCCGGCGATGGCGGCCGCCATGGAAAGCGGTTTATACGCGCCGAACACCACGTACGATTGCGAATATCATTTCACAGAACTCAACGGAATCACTCTGAGTGATTGGACGTGGGATTACTGCCAGCAAGCATTGGCGGCCGGCAAGCAATGCGACACTACTGAGACTAAACCTTCGGGATTAATCACATTGCAACAAGGATTGATGCGCTCGTGTGATCCATACTTCTGGCATATCAGCCTTGATTTATTTAACAACAATCGCGCCGCGGATATCACGAATATGGCGCGCGCCTTTGGTCTCGGTTCGCCCACCGGAATTGGTGTGGTGGCGGAAGCCTCAGGAAATATTTCCGTGCCGACTACAGAAATAGAAGCGACCAATCAAGTCATCGGTCAGGGCGATGTGCAGGTGACGCCGCTTCAGGTAGCGCGTTTCGTCGCGGCAGTTGGCAATGGCGGAACGCTTTACACCCCGCAATTGATTCAAGAGATTCAATCAGCGGATGGCAAACCGGTCTCTGTATTCAAACCCGAAGCCGCAGGCACGCTGCCGATTCAGCCGGATCGCTTGGCGGCCATTCAACAAGCGATGGGATGGGTGATCTCTAATCCGCTTGGCACGGCGTATTATCGAATGGCGGGATTAACTGTGCCGATGGGCGGGAAGACTGGTACTGCTCAGACTAGCGAAGCATTGCCGGACGCGTGGTTCGTTGGATATACTCAAGATCAACAAAATTCCGGCAAGCCGGATATCGCGGTTGCGGTCATCATGGAAAACGCGGGCGAAGGCGCCGATTATGCCGCGCCGGTTTTCAGGGCAATGATCGAAACCTATTATTATGGAAAGCCGCAATCCATCCCGTGGTTTGGTCCGATTGGTAATCCGTATACACCCACGCCTTTAGGCGGCATCCCGACCAAGACGCCGCAACCGCCCAGAGTGAAACCGACTCCTTAAATATTCTTTGTGAGCACTCTGATATTTATTTGCTTTCATGATGCGGAAACAATAATCCTCAATGCATGCAGTTGAACAAGGCTTGATCGTCAAGGCTCAATCTAGTTTCTTCACTGTGGATGTTGGAGGAGAATTGGTTATCTGTCAGTTGCGCGGCAAATTAAAACAAGGCAGGGCAAAAGGTGATATCGCGGCGTTGGGCGATCGTGTACATATTACGATTTCAGAAGACGGAAGCGGAGCGATCGAAGAAGTCGAAGAACGGAAGCGCGCCATCGTCCGGCTTGACCCGAGACCACAGGGCGACTATCAACAAGTTTTGTTGGCGAATCCGGATCAAGCAGTCTTTGTCTTCGCCTGCGCCAATCCAGAGCCCAAACTCCGGATGCTGGATCGTTTTCTTGTCATTGCTGAGAAACAAAAAATCCCTGCGACGATTGTCGCAAACAAAAGTGATTTGATGGATAAAAACGAATCACAAAAAATATTTGGGATGTATTCTTCGTTGGGATATTCTGTGATTTATACTTCGGCAAAAACCGGTGAGGGCTTGGATGAATTCAAAGCATGTCTCGCAAATAAAATCAGCGCGCTGGCGGGACCCAGCGGCGTTGGAAAATCAAGCCTGCTCAATTCGATTCAACCCGGGCTTGAGTTGGCAGTCAACGATATCAGCGCGATGAATAAAGGCAAACATACTACCGTAACGCGCGAACTATTTGCGGTTGAGGGCGGCGGTTATATTGCCGATACGCCCGGATGGAAGTCGCTGGCTTTATGGGATACCGAACCCGAAGAGATCGACGCATATTTTCCCGAGCTTGCGCGGCTTGTGGCGCAATGTCAATTCAATGATTGCACGCACACGCATGAGCCGGGTTGCGCGGTGCTCGCTGGAATAGAAACCGGCAAAGTTCAACCGCAACGATATGAGTCTTATCTGCGCCTGCGCGATGGTCGTGAACGATGAGCGATCATAATTGGAATTTAGTTGGGAACGAATGGGCGGTGGAATTATTGCGTCAACAGATTACGCGTGGCACGACGCGTCATGCGTATCTTTTCGCGGGACCTTCGGGCGTGGGCCGGCGCACGTTAGCTTTGCGACTCGCTCAAGCTTTGAATTGCACTCAACCTGTCGAAGTGGGAATCCCATGTGGTCATTGTCGCGAATGCAAACAGATCGAAGCGATGCAGCATCCCGATTTGACCATCGTTCAAGCTGATAGCGAAGGCGGGACTTTGAAAGTGGATCAAGTCCGCGAAGCGCGGCGGACATTGACGCTCAAGCCTTATCAATCCAAATATCGTGTGACTATTTTTCTGCGCTTTCAAGAAGCGAATGATAATGCGGCAAATGCCCTGTTAAAGATTCTCGAAGAAGCCCCGTCATATGTCATTCTCGTTTTGACCGCTGATACTCCTGAACAATTATTGCCGACTATTGTTTCGCGTTGCGAGGTGTTGCGTCTGCGACCATTGTCACTTGAAACCGTAGAATCATATTTGACTCAACACGGCGCGGATTCGGATCAAGCGCGGCTGAACGCTCATATCAGCGGCGGACGATTGGGATACGCGCTTCGATTGCTAAGCGATCCATCTGCGCTCGAGTTTCGGAATGAAAAGTTGAACGAAGCACAGTCATTTATCACAGCATCGCGCGTGGATAAATTCTCTTATGCCGAGAAACTTTCCAAAGATAAAGATTCGATGCGGAATGTATTATTGCTTTGGCTTTCATATTGGCGCGATGTATTATTGCGTGCAGGAGAATCATCAGTGCCGATTGCAAATATAGATCGGGCGCAGGAAATTGAATCGATAGCGGAACGCGTTTCAATGTCCGAGGCGCGACGCGTGGTATCGGAGTTGGAAACAGCTTTGTCACAATTAGAGTCTAATGTCAATGCGAGATTATTGGCGGAAGTCATTCTACTAGATTGGCCCAAGATATAATTTTCAATAACGAGGTATATCATCATGACTTGGATTGATTTCCTTTTGGCTGGGTTGGCGGCGGTTGCCGCCGGTTTAGTGAACGCGTTGGCGGGCGGTGGAACGCTGATTACGTTTCCAACGTTGACGGCTCTCGGTGTTTCGGCAGTCGTTGCCAATGTGACGAATACGGTGGCGCTATGTCCGGGTTACATCGGCGGCATTATGGGTCAATGGAATGATCTGCGCGATCAACTGAAGCGATTGTGGCTGGTTGCTCCTGCGGGCGTGATTGGCGGATTGATTGGCGGTTATTTATTGCTCCATACTGGCGAAAAAGTTTTTCGCTCGCTCGTGCCGTTTCTAATATTGCTGGCCTCGCTTTTACTGGCTGTTCAAGATCCGGTGCGCGCCTGGCTCGTCCGCCGCGCCGGCCAGAAAAAATCAACACCGAATCAACAATGGATTGTGAGCCTTCCAATTGGGCTGGCCGCGATCTATGGCGGATATTTCGGCGCGGGATTAAGTGTGATCGTGTTATCCGTGTTGGGTTTGACGATCGACGATACCTTGACGCGGCTTAACGCGTTGAAACAAGCCGTCTCTTTCAGCGTTAATTTCGCGGCGGCGATTTTCTTTTTGTTTTCGGGGAAAGTGATTTGGCCGGTCGCGCTGGTGATGGCGGTCGGCGCGTTGATCGGCGGGAACTTGGGTGGAAGATTAGCGGGCCGCGTCCGACCTGCGACCTTACGCTGGATCGTTGTCACGATCGGCGTGGTCGTTGCCATGATTTATCTGATACGCGGGTAGATTTTGGAAACATTTAGTTTGCCTTTTTGAAATTAAAAAGCATTGTAATGGAATTGAAATGGATATAAAATACAGTCCATTGTCTTTTCTCATTTAAAAACGAATCCTTCATAAGACAAGAGGACAGGAAATATTATGTATCGCTCATTGAAGTTTTTGCTCTTAATTAGCATTTTAATTACTTCTCTCGTCACTACGCCCGCAACGTCTACGCAAGCTCAAGGCTTATCGATTCCGGCGCAAATCAATAAGAGTTTTTCGCCTCTTTCGATAGTTGTGGGGGCAACTTCGCTTTTGAGCGTAACCATATATAACCCAAATACCTTTCAACTAGACAATGCTTCCTGGGCAGATAACCTGATTGGTGTACAGCCAGGATTGTTTGTCGCAACTCCTAATGGCCTGATCAACACCTGCGGCGGGACTGTAACAGCAACACCTGGGACAACTTCATTGTCTCTCAGCGGTGGTACTGTTCCTCCGCAAGTCGGCGCTACGCCCGGTAGTTGCACTATCTCCATTAATGTCAGTTCGGTTACTGCCGGTAATCTGATCAATACAATTCCCACTGGTGCACTGACGTCTGTGGATGATGCTGATAATACGATCACTGTGACTAATACTACGCCGGCCAGCGCGACCCTGCAGGTTGGTTCCGTGCAGCCGCCTTCACTGAGCAAAAGTTTTACTCCCAATACCATCACAGCAGGCCAGGTGAGCCAGCTGGCAATTGTCATTACCAATAACGATCTCAGTACCGCGTTGACTGCCACGACTCTTACCGATTCATTCCCGGCGAATGTTGTGCTGGCCAATACAACAACAACCTTAACTGGCTGTGGTTCAGGGACCCTTACAGATTCTGCTGGCAACGCGTTGGCCGCGGGAACTAGCACTTCCGTAAAATTAAACAACGGAACGATAGCTGCCAATTCAACTTGTACTATTGACGTGAATGTTACCTCGCTTACGCAGGGCGTATATACGAACACGATTCCTGCAGGACCGGCCGCAGGTTCCATACAAACTCAACAAGGCGTGACCAACGCCTCGCTGGCCTCGGCCCCGCTTAATGTCCAGCAAACCGTAAGCGTTATCAAAGCGTTTGCACCTAACACCATTGCTGCCGGCGGCACCAGCACGTTGACCATCACTCTGCAAAACCCCACCGGTTCAGCCTATACCGGCGCAAGCTTTTCTGATACTTTGCCCGGGCCCTTGCTTATCACCGGAAGTCCATCCACAACCTGCGGTGGTACGCTTACGGCGACCTCGGGAACACAGCTGATTCAGCTGAGCGGCGGCACGATTCCGGCAAGTGCGACTCCGCCTGCACCTGTTGGGAGTTGTACGGTCACGATCCCGGTCATTGCGCCGATAAACTCAACGGCTGCAACTTATACCAATACCATTCCGATCGGGGGTCTGACCACTACTCAGGGAATCTCGAATACTGTTGCCGCTAATGCAAATATTACCGTGAATTCTGCCAGCGTAACCAAGGCTTTTGCTCCCGCCACGTTTTCTGCCGGGGGCACGACCACTCTCACAATTACATTGCATAATCCTTCCGCAACTGCCCTAACGGGTGCAGCCATATCGGATACCTTACCCAGCCCGTTGACTGTTGTGAATGGCACAGCGGCTACTACTTGTGGGCTTGGAGTGGCTTCCACCACCGCGCCGAACATCGTCAGTTTAAGCGGCGGTACGATTCCGGCTAACAATGGAACCTGCACAATTACTGTCACGGTAAGCGCGCCGTTAAGCACTTCCACAACTACCGTTACCAACACTATCCCGGCGCTTGCTTTGACCACTACACAGGGCGCGACCAATGCTGTTCCAGCAACAGCCAATGTAACCGTTCAATCCCTTACCGTTACTAAAGCTTTTTCCGGGCCCATTCCAGCCGGCGGTACCGCTGCATTGACCATCACATTGCAGAACCTTACCGCATCTGATTATCATGGTGCGGCTTTAACGGATACACTGCCCAGTCCATTGACCGTTGTGAATGGCTCGGCTGCCACCACTTGTTTGCCTGTCGGTGTTGCTTCCACCACTGCGCCGAACATCGTCAGTTTAAGTGGAGGCACGATTCCACATAATAGCACCTGTACAATCACCGTGACCGTCAGTGCACCATCCAACTCCACGCCCGGGACATATACTAATACGATCCCTGCAAATAATTTGACCACCACAGAAGGCGCTTCAAACAGTGTTGCTGCCACAGCGAATGCAACGCTCCAGGCCTTGACCATTACCAAAGCGTTTGCGCCTGCAAGTATTCCGGGAGATGGCGTAACCACTAGCACGCTTACTATTACAGTGAACAACCAGACCGCAGTTAACCTTACTAATGCCGCACTGACAGACACCCTCCCCGCCGTTCCAAACACCTTTTTATCTGTTGTAACTGGTTCGGCGGCCACCACTTGTTTGCCTGGCGGCGTTGCTTCCACCACTGCGCCTCGCACCGTAAGTTTATCTGGTGCCACGATCAATGCTGGTTCGTCTTGTACCATTACGGTGAATGTCCTTGCTGCCGCAGGGACTCCGACAACTACTTATGCAAATACCATCCCGGCCAGCACGCTGGCAGATGATCAAACAATCACGAATACCGCCGCAGCAACTGCAAACCTTATGGTCAATCTCTCTGGAGCGTTAGCAACTATAAACAAAAACTTTCAAAATAGTCCAATCGCATCCGGTGTGACCGACCGCCTCCGCATCAATGTTGTTGCGCCCGTGGATACCGCTCTTAACAATTTTAGTATTACGGATAATCTTCCAGCAGGGATGGTCATCACCAATTCAACAGCTCCTGCGAAAAATGCCAATTGCTCGGGCGGCACTCTTGTTGCCACGACGGGTGCTAGTGTTATTAGTTGGGGTGTGGTTAGCCCTGGTGTTGGCAACGGCACGGTTCTTATCAATAGTACCTGTACGATTACTGTTTATGTAACCAGTACCACGGCGGGACTGAACACAAATACTATTAATCTTACAGATATTGTCAGCCCCACTCGAGGTATTGCTGCTCCTGCTAGTGCACCACTAACGGTCAGCAGTATTTCTGCGAGCAAAGCCTTTTATCCAACCATAGTCGGACCGAATGGTTTTTCAACTTTGTCGATTACTTTAAAAAATGTATCTACCGTTCCTTTGACTGCTGCTTCCTTTACAGACACATTGCCAGCAGGTTTAACGATTACCAATTCTTCAACAAGCCAATGCGGCGGAACGTTGATTACAACGGCAGCTACCCGCGTGATTTCCTTTAGCGGTGGAACAATCCCGGCGCAGGTGGGTGTTGTACCCGGTATCTGTACCTTAAATGTTACTGTACAAGGAACCGGTGTGGTGGGCGCCTACCTCAATACGATTACGGCTGCGAATGTCAGCGGAAACGCCTCGGGAACGGTCATCCATCCGACAGCGAACGCGACGGCCACCCTTAATATTGCCAATATTTCCATCGAGGTTGTAAAGGGTTTCAATCCATTGACGGTCTTCGGCGGCTCTGCCTCCACTCTCAGTGTTCAACTGACCAATCCTAATGCTGGCGACCTCACTGGAATCGCTTTTACTGATACCATGCCTTCCGGCATGTTCATAGCCAATCCTCCGAATTTTTCGGTGGGAACATGCGGTGGGACGCTCGTAGGCTTAACCACTAATTATGGCGACCCCTCAGATGATTCCTATAGTTTCAGCGGTGGAACTCTGGCTGCCAACACGACTTGTACGTTGACCCTGAGTGTAACGATGAATGCCAACGGTGACCTTACGAACACGATCCCTGCCGGCGCGGTCACCACTGCAAACGGAGCCAACGATACCGAAGCGACTTCAGCCTCGCTTACGAATTTGCCTGGTGCTAGTGTTAGCAAGTTCTTCGGACCAAATACCATACCGGCTGGTGGTTCCTCAACTCTTACAATTACGATTAAAAACACCGGCAATACTCCCTTGACAGGTATGGGTTTGACCGACACGATGCCAAATGGCCTCATAATTGCAAACCCATCAGGCGCAAGTACAACTTGTAATAACGCCTCCACGCCTACGCTTACGGCAACTCCCGGGTCTCAATCAATCCAATTGGCAAATGGATCAATGCCGGGAAGTACCAATTGTACGATTCAGGTTAGCGTGACTACGACTGCTAGCATTGTTGCAGGAAGTTATCAAAACTGTATTCCTGTCGGTGCGTTATCAGATGACCAAGGCGCGCAAAATCAATTGCAGGCGTGCGATACTTTGAATGTAACTAATTCGGCGGCATTGGGCGACTATGTGTGGGACGATGCGAATCACAACGGCATTCAGGATGCGGGGGAGAATGGCATCGGGGGTGTGACGGTGACGTTGTATGACTCGACCCAGACTGCGATAGGGACGACGACGACCG
>JBAUMB010000034.1:0-8173 GCA_049578465.1 Anaerolineales bacterium | reverse complement strand
ACACAAATGTGATTCGTTTCGTGGCAGCTCACTTTGATCATTATCGGCTGCCCGTTCGATATATCGCGGTCGGACGCAAAGGCCGTGACCTGCTCATCCGCCGCCGCAAAAATGTGATTGCGGATTTTAGCAACTTGCCCGCCGCCCCGTCCTTCATGGATGTTTCTGCGATTGGTCGTCTCGCGGTAGATGAATTCGTCAAAGGCGAAGCGGATGAAGTGTATTTGGTTTATACCGACTTCATCAATATGGCGCGGCAAGTCGCTACGATGAAAAAACTTCTGCCGCTGGAAGTGAACGGCGGAGAAGGACGCGTAATGAATTATGAACAGCACAGTGGTCCGGCCGCGGCGTATGAATACGAACCTGATCAGCGCGAAATCTTGGACGTGATCATTCCGAAGTTCACAGCGTTGCAAGTCTATCAAGCGATTCTTGAATCGCAGGCGAGTGAACATGCCGCGCGCATGATCGCAATGGGCAACGCCACCGAGAATGCAAAGGAACTGGTCGGCGCGCTTCAATTGGAGTACAACAAGGTACGTCAGCAGGCAATCACCAGCGATATCTTGGACATTGTGGGCGGCGCGGAAGCGCTCGCAAAATAACTCTGGAGGAAAATTCATGGCAGACATTATCAAAGGCCGTGTGGTACAAATTCTTGGCGGTGTGGTGGACGTAGAATTCCCCGAAGGTCAGATGCCGGAACTCTTCGAAGCGATTGAAGTCGAGCGCGCTGGAAAGGAAGCGCTGATTCTCGAAGTCGAAAAAGATCTCGGTAATAACTGGGTTCGCACGGTGGCAATGGATGCGACCGATGGTCTTCAACGCGGTGCTCCTGCGATTGCAACCGGCGCGCCGATTCTCGTTCCCGTGGGTCCATCCACCTTGGGCCGTATCTTTAACGTATTGGGTAAACCCGTAGATAACAAAGGCGATGTTGAAGCTGCCATGCATTATCCGATCCATCGCTTGGCACCTTCATTTGCCGAGCAGTCTACGCGCGTGGACGTATTCGAAACCGGCGTAAAAGTGATTGATCTCATCGCGCCGTTCACCAAAGGTGGCAAGACCGGCATCTTCGGCGGCGCAGGAACCGGTAAGACTGTCATCATCATGGAACTCATTCGTTCGGTCGCGACCGAACATGAGGGCAACTCAGTGTTTGCCGGTGTGGGCGAACGGACCCGTGAAGGGACTCAGCTTTACCGCGAAATGATCGAATCGGGCGTGATGAAAGATACCGTAATGGTTTATGGCCAGATGAACGAGCCCCCGGGCGTGCGCTTGCGCGTGGCGCTCTCCGCGCTTTCCATGGCTGAATACTTCCGCGATCAGGGCCGCGACGTTTTGCTCTTCATTGATAATATCTTCCGCTTCTCCATGTCCGGCTCCGAAGTGTCTGCGCTTCTTGGACGAATGCCCTCCGCGGTAGGTTATCAGCCGACTCTGGCAACCGAAATGGGTGAGCTACAAGAACGAATCACTTCGACGCGCACCGGCTCCATCACTTCGATGCAAGCTGTCTATGTTCCCGCCGATGATTATTCGGATCCCGCGCCGGTCGCAACATTTACGCATCTGGATGCGACCATCGCTCTGGAACGTTCTATCGTGGAAAAAGGAATTTATCCGGCGGTCGATCCGCTCGCTTCCACCTCCCGAATTCTGGATCCAAATATCGTGGGCGAAGAGCACTACCGGACGGCGCGCGAAGTTCAGCGCGTTCTTCAGCGTTATAAAGATTTGAATGACATCATCGCCATTCTCGGGATTGACGAGTTGAGCGAAGATGATAAACTCGTTGTGGCACGCGCTCGCAAGATCGAACGCTTTTTCTCCCAGCCGTTTTTTGTCGCCGAACGATTCACTGGAATTCCAGGCCGCTATGTGACGCTCAAGGAAACCGTGCGCGGCTTCCGCGAAATCCTCGACGGCAAATGTGACGATTTGCCTGAGCAGGCTTTCATGATGGCGGGTACAATTGAAGATGTCCGCGAGAAAGCGGAGAATTTGGCGAAGAGTGCTTAGATGCTTTTAGTGTTTTTCAATTGTGGCAAAAGTAAAATGAAAAGCGCAAAAGATTAAATATGACCATCCGTTGTGAAATTGTTTCGCAGGACCGCACTGTCTTTGAAGGAGATGTGGATATCGTTGTTCTTCCCGGCAGTGCAGGTGAAATGGGCGTTTTGCCGCATCACGCTCCTGTCTTAACCACTCTTAAATATGGCGTGGTTAAAGTGCGTCGCAGCGGCAAGGAAGAAATCTTTGCTGTCTCAGGCGGCGTAGCTGAAGTTCAGCCCAGCATCGTCACAGTGTTAGCGGACGCCGCTGAAAACGTAAATGAAATTGATATGGCACGTGCAGAAGTGGCCAAGGAACGCGCAGTAGAAGCGCTGGCTCAGGGCACATCAAAAGACCCGGATGTGCTGTTGAATATTGAAGCGGCATTACGCCGATCTAATTTAAGATTGGATGCGGTTCGCCGTTATCGCAAAGCTGGCGAACGCAAGCCAATTTCAGAAGAGTAGGGATTGTGGCTGTTTTTTCCAAAGACCTCGGCATTGATTTGGGAACCATGTTCACCCGTCTTGCAGATAGCACGCAAGTGCTTTTGCAGGAACCGACCATTGTCGCCATTGAAGTGGAAGAACAAAAAATGGTGGCGGCTGGTCAGGAAGCGCGTGATATGTTTGGTCGCGTGCCGGAAAGCATCGAGGTGGCTCGTCCGCTCCGAAACGGCGTGATCGCTGATTATGAAATCACCGAGACTCTGCTTTCCTATTTGCTTCAGCGTGTCAGCGGATCATTGCGCGTCTTTCGTCCGCGCACGATGATTTCAGTTCCGTATGGCGTGACCAGCGTAGAGCGGCGCGCAGTCTATGAAGCCGTCATGGAAGCAGGTTCGCGCGAAACAGCTTTGATTCAACAATCACTGGCGGCAGCACTTGGCATTGATCTACCGATTGGTTCGCCTTCCGGCAACATGGTTATTTGTCTCGGCGGCGGATGCACTGAAGCTTCTGTGATGGCAATGTATGGCATTGTATCTGCGGATACGCTTCGAAAAGGCGGCATGGATTTCGATGAGGCCATCATCAGTTATGTTCGACGCAAATACGGCGTCATGATTGGTCAAGCCACGGCCGAACAACTTAAGATCAAGATCGGCGCGGCGGTTCCACAAGATATTGAAAATAGTATGGAAGTTCAAGGACAGGATCAAGTCACGGGTTTGCCGCGTCCGATCACGCTGGTGACCGGTGAGATTGTTGAAGCTTTGCAGGATCCGCTCAAGGATGTAACCGAGACTTGTCGCAAAGTTTTGGAGAAGACTCCCCCCGAACTGGTTGCTGATATCATTGATCGCGGTGTGGCTTTATGCGGCGGCGGTGCGCTTCTGCGCGGTGTGGATAAGTTATTAACCAAGTCGCTTGGCATTCCGGCTTATCTGGTTGATAATCCATTGACTTGTGTGGTGGAAGGCACGGTGCGCGGACTCGGGATGCTGAACATCCTAAAACGGAGCCTGCCTCAGGTTTAGGACGAATCGAAAATAAAAAGGCGTCCGCGTTGGACGCCTTTTTTCATTCCATTTCTTCGTTATAAATAATAGGTCATTCGCTGAAGGTGGGTGGCGGGATCAATATATTGAACATGCACGTTATTGGGCACATTCAAATTAACAGGCGCATAATTCAAGATTGCTTTGACGCCCGCTTGAACAAGTTTATCTGCAACGGCTTGCGCAGCCGCGGCGGGAACCGTCAGCATGGCGATCTTTACGTTGGCACTGCGGATGCGTTCCACCATGTTGGCTGAATCTTCGACGACAAATTCGCCGACCTTTTTTCCGATCTTGGACGGATCACTATCAAAGAGCAGGACCACACAAAAACCGCGGTTCATGAAACCCTGATAGCGGGACAACGCGTGCCCGAGCTCGCCTGCGCCGATCACAACCACATCCCACATGCGGTTGATTTTCAATATCTCGCGCAGTTTATCGACCAAGAACGGAATGGAATATCCTGTGCCCTGTTTGCCAAATTCGCCGAATTGGGAAATATCTTTGCGGATTTGAGCGGCGGAAATCCCCACATGCTCACCCAATTCCTGCGATGAGGTGGTCCTCATTCCCTTTTCTCCCATGCGTTGTAACGCGCGGAGATAAACAGGCAATCGCCCAATGATGATATCTGGAACATTATCTGCATTCATTCTGTGCCCTCGCTTACTGGATTAGTATAAATCTACCATAAAACCGCCATTCGTACAATTCCCCACAAATGGATATATTCAGATGTAAAATGAATCAATCCAACGGTTGCTATTTCAATAGATGCTAAAATTGTTTAGGTTTGATCTTTGTGATGGTCTCTGCATCCCAAGGCTGGATGCGTTCTGATTCTGTCGCATTGCGCCGCCCCATTAATTTATAAACTTTGACGGCTTCGCTTCTTCCTTTGACGACAACGGAGTCCGCTAACTCGGCTTCGAACTCATCCTTGACCTGATCGTACGTGCTTCCACTGATGAGAATCGGCCATTGATAGGTTTTGGTCAAGTCTTGCAAGCGGGACGCGAGGTTGGCATTATCGCCGATGATGGTGTAGTTGATACGTTGTGCAGAACCCAGCAGTCCAACAAAGACTTCGCCGGAATTGATTCCGATCCCGATCTCGATGCGGAAAGGACGTCCCTGTTTTTCCCAAATCTGATGCAGTTCTGTAAGCGCCCGACGCATTTCTACCGCAGTCTGAACTGCGCGCAAAGCATGATCTTCGTGCACCACCGGTTCACCGAAGAAAGCCACGATTGCATCGCCCTCGTATTTATCCACGGTTCCGCCAAATTTTTCGATGACTTGAGTCATCGCCTCGAGATAAGGATTCAAAACGGATACCACTTCTTCCGGCGATAATTTTTCGGAAAGCGTAGTAAAGCCGCGGATATCGGAAAAGAGAATGCTGAGGTTGGCGCGTTTATTGAGCGAGTTGATATCCTGCGTCTGAATTAATTGGTCCACCATCTCAGGCGAAATGAAGCGGCTGAACAAATTGCGGACGCGGCGTTTTTCCAATTCCTGTGAGACTGATTGTTCGAGCGTGGGCAAGACCACACCCAGGAACAGCATTAACTGCGGCGTGACCGTCGGAATATACAATCCTTTTGCGATGAATGTAGCGTAAGCGATCACTTCATAAAGAATCATGCCGAGCGCCATGAGCAGAATCGTTAAAGATGGCCTCTGAATGCGTGAGATGAAACTTGCCAAGATTGCCATGACTATAATAATAAGCAAAGCCACCCAAGGCGGAGTCTCTCTTAAATAATTGCCATTGATAATAGTATCCACTGCGTTGGCAACGACCTCCACTCCCGGCATAGGTTGCTGCGCCGAAAATGGCGTGGCGTAAACATCGTGCAATGTAATCGTGGTCGCACCGATTAGCACGATCTTATCCTTGAAAGCATTTGGGTTTTCTTGCAGCACATCGCCGAGAGCTACCTGATACGCTGAATACGTTGGATAAGTTCCGGCTGGCCCGTTGTAGTTGACAAGCAGCGAGCCGTTATGAAGCGGTACCTGATGGCCGTTGAAGGTCAAGCCATTTTGATCGATGCTGGATGGCGGGGGCACTTTGAGATATTGGCTTGCAACCTGGAAAGCCCAATTGTAATAAACCTGATCGCCGTATGTATCGTAGCCTTGAATACTGCGCGTGACGGCATCCTTATCTTGAATCAAGGATGTGATGCCCATCGCTTTCAGTACATTGCGATATGGTTCGATCGGGAGACTAAGCGAGACTGTGCCTTGCTGAGGATCGCGAAAAATCTGCAGATCAGAAACAGATGAAGGGGATTGGCTCAACGCTTGAGCCAGCGCCGCGTCTCCGCCCGCATCGTTTCCGGCTTCCGTTAAAAAGATATCGACTCCCACCACCCGCGCTCCGCCTTTGTTGACTGCATCCACGATCTGCGCCAGATAAGCGCGCGGCCAGGGCCATTCGTATTTCGTCCATTGAAACGATGCGTCATCAATCGCAACGATCACGATGTTGCCTGATGTGGGTCGGACTCCGCGCACGCGCATCAACGTATCGCGAGCGCCCAGTTCCAAACTTTCAAGCGGCGTGCTGACGTTTGGCAAGTTCGATGCGAACTCAAGCGCCATTAATATGATGGCAGTGATAACTATCAAGATCACGCGGAAACGCGAGATGTTGCTGGCGCGATTCGTCATACCTATTTATCTACTATTCGTTCAGACACCATGTCGCGTTAGAATTTTTTGGACGATAACAAGAACAAGGCGGAAGCGGATTCGATTCTTCGTCAAACCATTGATTCGGGTGCTTGCTGCAATCAAGATGCTGATGTTGGGCCGTTGGCACAGGTGTTTCGAAATTTTGTTTTGAGAAGGTGCCTTCCCCTGTCTGGCAGATTTGATTGCCCGAATTGTCGTATACCGTCAGGTCCCAAGTATAAGTACCGCCAGTCGGCATTGATTCAAGATAACGCGTGATACTGGTATTATTTGTGTAAGAGGATGCCGTAGATCCGTCCGGAAAATGGATGGTCAATTCATATTGACTTGCGCCGTCTCTTGCATCCCATGAGAACTTGACCGTTCCAGTTGCATCCAGATGCGAGCCTGCACTTGGACCAACAAGATGATTAAGACAGCTCACTGGCGCTGGAGTGAATGTAGGAACAGTGGTAGGAGCAATCGGTGTTTCAGTTGCGGACGGTTGAGTTGCAACTAAAGCCGTCATGGTGGCGAACAGACCGGGGATTTGTTGGAGATCGGGGTTATTATCCAGCCAGTCCTGAAACTCCTGCGGAGTCATCGGCCCAATGCTGGGAACTGTGCACTGACCCGCAGTGCATGAGAACAAAGTCACTTCCTCACCTGTGCCGAAATCAACGCTTCCGGCGCTATTGCTTGCGCCGCAATGTCCTTCCAGACAAGTGACCACAACTGTCTGTGTGGCGGGGTCGACATAAACGGAAAGATAGGAGCCTTTTACCGAAGCCACACCGGACGGCGTATTGACGCTTGCCGTGCCGCCGTTCAGGATAATGAAAACGGTGCCGGCGTTAAGGTTCAATTGTGTAGCTAGACTTCCATTGCTGGGTTGATTGGATGTGAGTGTAAAGAGCGAGGTTGGAGCCACGCGGATGATGGTACCCGTTGAAAGGTCGAGACGGGCGCGGCCGTCATCGCCGGTTTGGACTGAACCGTTCAGTTGTAATTCAGTCCCGATGGAGGCGGGAGAAAAAGCGCTGGCGCCCGGTTGCTTAATGGTGACGGTTCCCGTGACTTCTTTGAGCGTGGCGGTCAATGACAAGGCCGGCGTTGGCTGAGGAGTGGCTTGCGGCTGGCAGGCAGTTAAGATGATGACTATCAATAGGATGATCGCAATAAAAAAACGATTGTGTTTGATGAACATGTTCTCCTCTTTCGAATGCTTTCTTTTCAACCAAGCCATTCTACTTCAACAATTGTGGCTGCGCCCTGGAGAGCGGCTTTACAATCGGGTTATTCTCATCTACTGCGAAGTATACCAAATACTGACTTAATGATTGCCAACTGAATCACGCTGGGAGGGCGAGGCCAAAGCGATGCGGATGATTTTGAAAGCTTTCTTTCTATTGCTGTTTGGTAATCATACCCGCATGGTATCATCTCATTATTTGAAATGAAAGTCCTGATTTGAACGAAACCTTTGCAGCGCTGAAACATTACAATTACCGGCTCTGGTTCATCGGCCAGATGGTTTCCCTGATGGGCACCTGGATGCAGAGTACGGCTCAGGGGTATTTGATCTACCAGCTCACCAAATCCACAACCTATCTGGGCTTGGTCGGTTTCATGGGCGGAGTGCCGATCTGGCTGTTTTCCCTGTACGGAGGTTGGGTCGCCGACCGCATCTCCCGCCGCACGTTGTTGGTCATCACGCAGACCGCTATGATGATCCTGGCTTTCATCCTGGCAGTCTTGGACTTTGCCAACATTGTCCAACCATGGCACATCCTGGTTCTGGCTTTTCTGTTGGGAGTAGCCAATGCCTTCGATTCGCCCGCCCGCATCTCGTTTGTGCTTGAGCTGGTGGTGCGAGAGGACATGAACAACGCCATTGCCCTCAACTCGACCATGTATAAC